>WGGC01000001.1 GCA_015491905.1 Bacteroidales bacterium
ACCGGTTTTATCCGGAATTGCTTTGGAAAGAGAATGTTACATCCAAAGAAATATATTTGACATTTGATGACGGCCCTCATCCGGACGTTACTCCAAAGGTATTGAATATTCTATCACAATTTGATGCAAAAGCGTGTTTTTTTTGTGTAGGAGAAAATATTTTAAAATATCCTGAAACTTTTAATTTAATTAAAAAATCAGGTCATCAAATTGGTAATCACACTTTTAATCATTTAAAAGGTTGGGAAACCCCTGATGCTGATTATATTTCAAACGTTACCAAATGCGATGATTTTGTAAAATCACCATTGTTCAGGCCTCCATATGGTAGAATTAAGAAGTCACAGATTAATAAATTGAAAAATGATTTTAAGATTGTTATGTGGTCTGTCTTAACGTACGATTATGATAGAAAAATTACTGAAAAGGAGTGTTTGAATATTGCGATAAAAAATACTTTTCCGGGTGCAGTTGTGGTTTTTCATGATAGTGAAAAAGCCCAAAAAAATATGTTATATGCATTACCCGAATTTTTAGAATATTTTTCGAAAAAAGATTACAAATTTGTTACCTGGAAATAATTTTGCTTAATTAAAAATATACTTAATATGACACCGCCGGATTATTTATTGCAAAAAGCCAGAAACTTTTGCGCGTACCAGGAAAGAAGCTTATACGATGTAAAACAAAAACTGGAACAGTGGAAAGCTTCTGAAGAAACAATTGAAGAAATTATTTCAAAACTAAAGGAAGAAAATTTTTTGGATGAGGAACGTTTTGCGAAAGTTTTTGCTGTAGGAAAATTAAGAAATAATAAGTGGGGAAAAAACAAAATTATTCATTATTTGGTGCAAAAAAAGGTGCCGGACCTGTATATCCAGATTGGATTGGAAGAAATTGATGATGAAGAATATACTAATACCTTAAAAGTAGTTTTATCATCTAAAAAGGTAGCTGCCAAAGATGAATTTATTAAAAAGAACATGTTAGCAAAATATGCTATTCAGAAAGGTTTTCAACCGGAATTGGTATGGAAAGTAATTAATGGTGATATTTAAATATATATTTCCTGTAAGAATACCTTTAAGGAATAAGGGTATTATTTTTACTTTTGTCAGAAATTTAAAATATGTACACACCTGATGCTATTAAAGGCTTGTCGGAACGACTAGCAGCCTTGAGGGGGTATCTTTGACATTGATCGCAAGACAATGGAAATTGAAGAGGAGGAGGAGAAAACACAATCTCCTGATTTCTGGAATGACCCTAAAAAAGCTGAGTTATTATTAAAAAAAATTAAGGAAAAAAAAGATTGGGTTGATTCTTATAATAAGGCATTTGATGCGCTTGATGACTTAAGTACCCTCGCTGAATTTTTTGCCGAGGGAGAAGCTTCTCAAGACGAAATGAATCAACAATATGAAAAGTCGTTACAATTAATTGAAGATTTGGAATTTCTCCAAATGCTTGGGAAAAAAGAAGACAGGCTGAACGCTATATTGAAAATCAATCCTGGTGCCGGCGGTACAGAAAGTCAGGATTGGGCTGAAATGCTTATGAGAATGTATATCCGGTACGGAGAAAGGAAAAACTTCAAAGTAAAGGAATTGGATTTTCAGGAAGGAGATGTAGCCGGAATAAAATCTGTTTCACTTGAATTTGAAGGGGAATTTGCTTTTGGTTTTTTAAAAGGTGAAAATGGTGTCCATCGCCTTGTAAGGCTTTCTCCTTTTGACTCTGCCAATCGCCGTCATACCTCTTTTGCTTCTGTTTATGTTTATCCTGTTGTTGATGATGAAATAGAAATTGTTATTAATCCTGCAGATATTAGTTGGGACACATTTAGAAGCAGCGGACCCGGCGGGCAGAATGTAAATAAAGTAGAAACTGCAGTAAGGTTAAGACATGCCCCTTCGGGATTGGTGATTGAGTGTCAGGAAACCAGATCACAACAACAAAACCGTGAGAAAGCTCTTCGTATGTTAAAATCTCAGTTATATGAAATTGAATTAAGAAAAAAACAGGAAGCCCGTGCTGAAATTGAAGGAAATAAAAAGAAAATTGAATGGGGCTCTCAAATAAGATCTTATGTGTTACATCCATATAAATTGGTTAAAGATCTGAGAACCGGCTTTGAAACTTCTAATGTACAGAATGTTTTAGATGGTGATCTGGATGGTTTTATAAAAGCATATTTAATGGAATTTGGAGGAAATAAATAAAATAAAAGTTGTTTTTATGATCTAATTTTCTGTTTTTAAATATATAAGATATAGGAAGTCCGAATTTTTTTGTTTTTTAATTTATTTCTGCAAACGTTATTAATACGCACTATAAAAAATTAATTTTAAAGTGTTATACCAATGATTTAGCGAAGTCTTTTTTATTAAAAATATAATTAATTGTAAAGAAACCGTCTTTTTAGACGGTCTCCGATTTTATCAAAAAATTTCGTTGTTAATATTTTTAATTATGGCTTATTCCAGAAAAATTTCTATTTCTTTGGAATAATTTTTTAAATAGTTTTTGAATACCTTCCTTCTGTTTCTTTTAGTAACGGATCAAAAGCCATTGCTATATTGCGCACAATAAAAAAACCTTCTTTATGAATTTTAACCTTGTTTTTGGAAATACTCCCCAGGTTATCATTACGAAAGTCTTTTAATACATCCGGAGAATATTGGACTATTTCTTTATTTTTATTGGTATCTGTCGAGAAATTATCTCCAACTTTATCAAAGTCTACTTCTCCATTACACATTATTTCAGTAATAACGTCACGAATAATAATATCTTCAGATTTCATAACGTAGGCCTTGTCAGGAGCTACACCATATTTTTCTATTAATTCCATGTATTGTTTATACTGCTTTACATTTTGTATATATGCACCTTGCAATTGAGTAATAGAAGAGCTTCCAAAACCAATTACCTGACCTGTAGTTTCTCTGGTGGCATATCCCTGGAAATTACGATGTAAGGTTTTGTTTTTTAATGCCTTACTAAGCTCATCGCCTTTTTTGGCATAATGATCCATCCCAATGGTAACATAACCAGCACGGGTAAGCATATTTAATCCTGTTAAAAACATTTTTAACTTTTCATCAGGAGTAGGAAGCCCTTTTTTTTCTAGAATTTTCTGTGCAGCTTTTACCCATGGAACATGAGCATATGAGAATGTTGCTAATCTGTCGGGAGAAATTTCTATAGCTTTGTTTACATTTTCCGCAAAACTTTTGGGTGTTTGTCCGGGTAACCCGTAAATCAAATCCAGATTGATGCCAGCAAAACCTTTTTCTTTCATATACTGAACCAGCTTTTTTATAGGCAGTTTTGATGGTTCCCTGTTTACGGTTTTAAGTACCTCCGGATCAAAATCCTGAACTCCCAGACTAATGCGATTAAAACCTGATTCCTTTAACTGATCAATATCCTTGAAATCAAGATATGCCGGGTGGCATTCCATAGCAATTTCTGCATTCTCGGTAAATTGAAAATTATTTCGGAAAACTGACATGATTTCTTCAACATAATCAAGATTAATGGAGTTGGGAGTGCCACCACCCCAATGTATTTGTGAAACTTTTCTGTTTTTATCTAAATATTGTGTTACTGTTTTAATTTCTTTAATTATGGAGTCAATATACTGGCGGATAACACTTTCTTTTTGTGAAATCCCTGTATTACATCCACAAAAATGGCATAGTCTAGGGCAAAATGGAATATGTACATAAAAAGAAAGATTTTCCGGTTTGTCGCTATTGGATTTTTTGATTTGTTCAATATACTGTTCTGATGTGAATCCTCCTTCAAAAAAGGTTGCAGGAGGGTAACTGGTATATCGTGGTCCGGGTTTGTTATATTTTTTAAATATTTCTAAATTCATTTTTTTGAAGTTTTAGCGATATTAATTCCAACGTTGATTTTTTACCCAATCAGTAATAAACCTGGCATTTTCAAACGGAGTTCCAGGCATAAAACCATGTCCTAAATTGAATATCCAATTTTTTTCCTTTCTCCCAAAAGTTAGAAAATGTTGTAATTCATTTTCAATAACTTTTTTATCAGCAAATAAAATTCTAGGATCTAAATTACCTTGTAAACCTATACTGTTATCTGTAATTTTCCTTGCATATTCTATAGGTGTCTCCCAATCAACACTTAAATAATCGCATAAATCATAGTTTATCATATCATATCCGTTTCCTATTCCTTTTGGAAAGAAAATAAAAGGAATGCCTTCTTCTCTTACAGCTGCTGATATTTTTTTTATTGAAGGCAGAAAGAATTTTTTGTAGAAATCGTTAGGAATCAATCCGGCATTTGTTTCAAACAGTTGAAAAACTTCAATACCATGTTTAATTTGCTGTTTTACATAAATTAATGTTAGATCTGTTACCGCATCTATGAGTTTTTTAAGTGTCTCTTGATTGGAAAACATCCATTTTACAGCATCGGTGAAATCGGAGCGGCTGCCTAACCCTTGAATCATAAAACTTAAGACGGTAAGAGGTGCTCCACTAAAACCTATAAGTGGAATATGTGAAGGACTGGTTGTAATTATTTTATTAATTACTTGATAAATATAATTTAACTTTTCAGGATCTGGATCTATTTTATCCAGTGGGTTATTCATCGTTTTAACAGGCTTTTCAAAAACAGGTCCTTTATCTGTAAAATCTAATCCCATTCCCATTGCATACGGAATAACTAATATGTCTGAAAAAAGGATAGCAGCATCTACACCTAAATCATGTACAGGAAGTAATGTTACCTCCGCCGCAAGAGACGGCTCTTTCATCATTTCCCAAAAGGAATGCCTTTCTTTTAGTTTTAAATATGATGGTAAAACTCTTCCGGCTTGCCTCATATACCATATGGGTGGTCTTTCTGTAGGTTTTCCTTTTAATTTATCAAGAAGTATGTTGTTCATATTTAGATTTAAATTTTTCTTATTACAGATTCTCCAGTGCCATCTTATTGGCTGAAATAGTTTTATCTATGTCCTCATCTGTATGTGCATCAGAAATAAAAGCACATTCAAATTGTGAAGGGGCAAGATAAATTCCATTATTAAGTGAGTTTTTGAAATAAACAGAATACTTTTCTGTATCTGACTTTGATGCGTGACTGAAGGATGTTACTCTTTCTCCATCATAAAAAAACAAAGTTAACAGAGAACCAATTTGATTTACAACTCCTTTTATTCCGGTTGTTTTTAAGTTTTCGCGAATTCCTTCTGCTAATCTGGTAGCTTTTTTGTTTAGTTGGTCATATATTTCAGGATTATTATTCAGAATCTTTAAAGCTGCTAATCCTGCTGACATTGCTAACGGATTTCCGGAAAGTGTTCCTGCCTGATAAACAGGACCTTCGGGAGCTAGCTGATCCATAATTTCCTTTTTTCCGCCATACGCTCCAACAGGTAACCCACCACCAATTATTTTCCCCAATGTGGTAAGATCTGGAGTTATATTAAAATATTCCTGAGCTCCTCCCCGGGCAAGACGGAAACCGGTAATAACTTCATCAAAAATTAAAAGGGCATTTTCCTTATGTGTTAGTTCCCTTAGCTTTTCCAGAAACCCTGGTTCCGGCGGAACAACACCCATATTGGCAGCCACCGGTTCAACAATTATAGCTGCAATTTGATTTTTATTAGTTTCAAAAATTTTTTCAACTGATTGTATATCATTGTATGATGCAGTAATAGTGTCAGCGGCTGTTCCCGGGGTAACTCCGGGACTATTGGGTACTCCCAAAGTCATAGCTCCGGAGCCTGCCTGAATTAAAAAACTATCAGCATGTCCGTGATAATTACCTTCAAATTTAATAATCTTATGTTTTCCGGTATATGCTCTGGCCAGTCGTATAACACTCATGGTGGCTTCGGTTCCTGAGTTTACCATGCGTACTTTTTCTATAGAAGGAACCATTTGAGTAATGGTAGCTGCCATTTCTGTTTCAAGAATTGTAGGAGCTCCAAAAGAAGTGCTGTGATTTGCAGATTCTTTAATGGCTTCAATTATTTCTGGTTTTGCATGTCCAAGTATCATTGGCCCCCATGAGCCAACAAAATCTATATAATTGTTTCCATCAATATCTGTAATTGTTGATCCTTTGGCTTCTTTAATAAAAATGGGTGGCATTCCTACACTTTTATATGCCCTGACAGGTGAATTTACTCCTCCCGGAATAAATTGTTTGGCCTTTTCAAATTCATGAATACTTTTATCTCGTTTCATAAACAATTAATATTTCAGACAGTTTTAAATTTTTTATTTTAATTTCTCAGCAAAATGTTTTGCATGATAAGTAAGGATAATGTCTGCTCCGGCCCTTTTTATGGAAGTTAGGATTTCTTTTGTTACACGGTCTTCATCAATCCATCCTTTTTCGGCTGCAGCTTTAACCATAGAAAATTCGCCACTTACATTGTAAGCTGCAATGGGTAAATCAAAGCGATCCTTTGCTCTCCGTATAATATCAAGGTAACTTAATGCAGGTTTAACCATTACAATATCAGCTCCTTCAAAAATATCTAATTCGATTTCACGCATGGCTTCATTAGAGTTTGGAGGATTCATTTGGTACGAACTACGGTCGCCAAATTGAGGTGCACTATCAGCAGCATCACGAAAAGGGCCATAAAAACCTGATGCATATTTAGCTGAATAAGCCATTATAGGAAGCTCAGTATATCCTGCAGCGTCTAATCCTTCTCTTATTCTTAAAACTCTTCCATCCATCATATCACTTGGGGCAACCATATCAACACCATGACGGGCAAAAGTAATTGATTGTGCAACCAATGAATCGAAAGTTTTATCATTATCCACATCACCGTCAACAATTACTCCGCAGTGTCCGTGAGTGGTGTACTCGCAATTGCAAACATCAGCTATGACAAACATACCCGGAACATTTTTCTTTAAAGCTTCAATAGCTTGCGGTATTATTGCATCATCGTGGGCGGCAATCATTCCGGTATCATCTTTTTCTTCCGGAATACCAAATAAAATAATTGCTCTTATGCCAACGTCCATAAGTGATTTGCATTCTTCTATCAATAAATCAATTGATAACTGATAATTACCCGGCATGGAAACAATAGGGTTTTTAACGCCTTTTCCGGGACAAACAAACAAAGGCATTATTAAGTCGTCGGTGGTTACTTTGGTTTCTGTTACCATTGCTCGCAAAACAGGATTATGGCGTAACCTTCTCATTCGTGTTATTGGAAAACTCATGGTTCTAATTTTTTAAAATAATTTATAATTTCATTTTTTAATCCTTCTGTTCCCGGTTCTGGGGCTGTGAATATTTCCACAGGATAAGGATAGTTTTCTTTTATATATTTAGTTGTAGTTCTGCCAATAGAAATAATTCTAATGGGTTTTTCAGGCTGGTTTATTAATTTTAAGAAATGATTTTTAAAATTTATAAATGCTGATGGGCTGCTGAAAACAAGTAATCCGTAATTATTATTTTTTATTTTGGAAAGTAATCGTGTGTCAATATCCTGGGAAAGTATTGTTTCATAAACGTTAATTCGTTGAACATTACTTGCTTTTGAAAGTGATTCGTTTAAGCTTTCAGGAGCTAAATTCCCCTGTACCAGTAATATTTTTTTATTTGGCTGAATAACAAACTTCTTTAAATAAGTTAAAAAATCAGCAGATGTTTCTCCGGGATTAATATATGTAGGAATTATACCATATTTTTTTAAAGCCTCCGCTGTTCCTTTTCCAATTACAGCTGTTTCAATATTTGAAGGGAAAGGTTTATTATAGAAGCTAAAGAGTTTGAAAAATGATATGACTCCATTCTTGCTGGTAAAAATAACTAAACTAAAATTATTTAAATTATGAAGCGCTGTCTGTATTGTTTTATTAGGTTTAACAGTTTTAGTATAGATGAGGGGATATGAAAAAAAAGGGATTCCACTTTCTGACAAAGCAATTTTAAGTTTTATTGCCTGTTGAGCGGGCTGTGTTGAAATTACAGTACGAACCCCAATATCTTCTATGTTATAAGGGGTTTTCAAGATTTCCAATTATTTGTAATGCTCCTTTTTCTATAAAATCTTCAGCCATTTTTTTGGCTGTCATTTCTGCATCTATAATATTCCCTTTTCTGGTTTCTTTTAGAGATTTTTTTCCGTTAGGAGATAAAACAATAGATGTAATCTCAAATGTGTCTTTTGATAGTGATGTATAGCAACCAATAGGAACCTGACATCCTCCTCCAAGGGTTTTTAAGAAAGTGTATTCAGCATTAGCTCTAATCCAGGTTTCTTTGTGATTTATTTCAGCAAGTAATCCATTAATAAAATTATCATCATTTCTAGACTCAATAGCGATAATACCTTGTGCAGGAGCCGGAATCATTTGTTTAGTATCTAATAATTCTGAAATAGCGTCATCCAGTTTAAGTCGTTGCAAGCCGGCTCCGGCCATAACCATTGCTGTACAATAACCCGATTGCCATTTTTTGAGCCGGGTGTCTACATTTCCTCTTATATCAACAATTTGAAAATTAGGATTATAATTTAGTAATTCGGCTGTTCTTCTTACACTGGATGTGGCTATAATATCTTTATCTGTAAGTTCAGAAAGCTTTCTTTTACCAATACTAACCAAGGCATCACGCGCTTCCCCTCTTTTAAGTACGGCTGACAGATGAAGCCCTTTGGGATATTCTGTAGGTAGATCTTTCATGCTGTGAACGGCAAGGTCAATCTTTTTATCTGTCAATGCTTGTTCAATTTCTTTGGTAAATAGTCCTTTTCCTCCGATTTTTGAAAGTGCAACATCCAAAATTTTATCTCCTTTGGTATGAATAATTTCAATAACAAACCGATGTTCAGGAAACTGATTTTCTAGCAGCCTTTTTGTTTCTTTAGCTTGGTATAAAGCCAATTTACTGCCACGAGTACCTATAATAATTTCTTTCATAATTTAGTCCATATCAAAAAATTCCTGTGCCATTTCAATAAAACTTTTTTTATCAGCATCTTTAGAAATATTTTTTAAGTTTTTAATAAAAACTCGTGCAAATTTTTCAGTAATGTGATTGGAGTATTCTTCAAGTAATTCATGCTCTTTAATACTTCTTATTCGCATAAATTCTTCTTTCTCCTTTTTGTTTAATGATTGAAAACTAGTTTTTATTTTTAGAATAGCAGGAATTAAATCTTGTTCTTTATGCCAGGCAGAAAAAATATGTTCAGCTTTTTCAATAATTTTCATTGCGGCAGCTATTTCTTTCATGCGTTTTTTATTGGTGCTGGCTACAATCTGCTGCAAATCGTCTATAGTGTATAAATCTACTGAATTCATACGACTTACTGATTCTTCAATGTTTCGAGGTACTGATAAATCAAACAACAATGGGAGGTAAGGTCTTTTTCTTTTTTCTATGGCTGCTTCCAGCATTTTTTTTGTAAGAAGAGGTTGGGGAGCGTCTGTTGCTACAAAAATAATATCGGCATCAGGTAAAACTGTATTTATTTTATTCAGGGCTATGCTATTTCCTTGGTAGTGATTGGCGAGTTCTTTTGCTCTGGATAAAGTTCTGTTTGAAACAATAAGATTTCCCAGTTTTGATTTTTTTAAACTATTTAATACCAATTGTCCGGTTTGTCCTGCACCAATCATTAAAAAGTTAAGTCTGCTAAAATCTGAATAATGCTGGAAACACAAATTTACAGCTGCTGAACTGGCAGAAGCAGAACCTCGACTTATTTGTGTTTGAGTTTTTACTTTTTTACCTACTTCAAAAGCTTTTGTGAATAACCGTTTTAGTATTTTATCTGTAGTTTTCAGATCTTCAGCATAATAAAAAGCATCTTTTACCTGCCCAATTATTTGGTCTTCTCCTACAATAAGTGATTCTATTCCTGAAACTACACGGAACAAATGAATTACTAAATCCTTATTTTCTTTAAAATAAAAATAGGAAGAATAATCTGGAGAATAACTTTTCATTAAAGTAAGCTCTTCTAAAATGGCTTTGTTAGCTTGTTCTTTGAGCTCTTTTTTGAAATGATAGTATATTTCTGTTCTGTTGCATGTGGAAAGAATAACAACACCATAAATAGAATTATGCTTTAATATGTTCTTTGAAAATAATTGTATGTCTTCTTTTGTAAAAGCAAAACATTCTCTTATTTCCAAATCGGCTGATTTGTAACTTATCCCTGCTAATCCTAACATTCCTTTTTATATGTATTTCTTTTCACAGTACAAAATAAACAATACTTTCTGTAGCAAATCTGAAAAATTACATTTAAAAAGATAATAACCTGAGCTCGACATAAGACTTTAGCTACAGAAAGCCAACAGGGAGTGAGATTTGGAGAAAAAAAACAGAAGTAATAGCGGGCTATTTCAAGTTTTTTTTCTTCAAAGATGGCTTTTTGTTGGCTTTCCCTAAAGAGTCATGATAATTTTCCCCTATAC
>WGGC01000002.1 GCA_015491905.1 Bacteroidales bacterium
ACCTAATAAATATACAGATATACCATCTTTGGAAATTAAAAAGAAGAAAGATTTAATTTCTTTTATGGAAAATTGGGTTGTTGACGATTTACGTGATGATATAATTGTTTACGGTTATCCTGTTAAAAAAATGATGAAACATCTTCGCCTATGGGCAAAATATGTTGAAGCCGGTGGAGGTGTGGTAAAAAATAAAGAGGGGAAAATTTTATTCATAAGGCGCTGGGACAGATGGGATTTGCCAAAAGGAAAAAGAGAGAAAAATGAAAAAAAGAAACAATGCGCTATACGGGAAGTGCAAGAGGAAACAGGAGTAACCCCGCTAAAAATAATAAGTAAATTACCTTCCAGTTATCACCTTTACGAACAACATGGGAAATGGCATTTGAAAAAAACTTTTTGGTACTATATGACCACTACGTTTTCTGATGACTTGAAGCCCCTGGTCATTGAAGATATTATTGACGCCAGATGGATGAATAATGCTGAATGTTTAAAAGCCTTTAGCGAAAGTTATCGTTCGCTCAGAGAAATACTGGCCAGGAAAGTATGTAGTATTTGTGAAAAATAAAATTTACCGGTTTAATAATTAATAATCGTTATCATGCAAAAAATTGCAATTTTTCCCGGTTCTTTCGACCCAATAACACGCGGTCATGTTTTTATTGTAAAACGTGCTATTCCACTTTTTGATAAAATTATTGTTGCAATTGGGCAAAATGCAACAAAACAAAATATGTTTTCTATCGAACAAAGAGAGAAATGGATTGAACAAGTGTTTGAAAAAGATGCTACAGTGGAGGTGCAAACTTATCAAGGACTTACGGTAGATTTTTGCAGACAGGTAGGCGCAAAGTTTATACTGCGTGGACTTCGCACCTCTGCAGATTTTGAATTTGAAAGAGGAATAGGCCAGGTAAATAAAATGCTTCACCCTGATATTGATACCGTTTTCCTATTAACGGAACCTTCTTTTACTCCAATTTCATCATCTATAGTCAGAGACGTTTACCGGCATGGCGGTGACATTAGTAAACTGGTGCCCCCCGAAATTAATATTCCTTCTCCTTAAAGTTAGCAGCATAATTAATAATCAATAGTTGTATAACTATTAATTTACGCAATGAAATGATTATTCAATCATGGTAAGTTCATCCTTATCAATGAAATATAAAATTATATATACATGAAATTCTTCTTAGCCATTATTTTTAGTTTGTTACAGGTATTACCATTGCTTGCTCAAAATGTTGAAATAAAAGGATATATAAACGGTTTTGAACAGGGCTCTACAATACGTATAATTAAAAAGGCGGATGTTTTTTCAGGTTGGGATACAACAATTGCACAACAACAAATTGTAAATTCAAATAAATTTGACTTGAAATTTAATATTTCTTATCCGGTCTATGCTACTCTTGCAATAAATTTAAAAAAGACAAGCATCTTTATTTCTCCCGGCAATAAAATGACTTTTAAAATTTTTCTGGATACTGCGACTCAAAACAAGTCTGTTTTTGACCAGACAGAAATGGAAATAAAAGAAATTAGTCCTCTTCCTAAATTAAACAGTGATTTGATTGCTTATAACAAAATGTATAATGCATTTTTAATGCATAATTTCAGGAAAGTTTTTCAATATCATGAAAAACAAACTGTAATTTTATTTACAAAGCAAATAAATGAAAAGTTTGGACACATTAGTAGTAATTATTTAAAGAATTATATAAAATATACAGTCGCTTCTCTTAAAAGGGGGGCTAGAATGATGACAGATCAGCAATTTCTTTTAAAATATTTTATTAATAAGCCCGTTTTGTATCATAATGAAAGTTATGGCGATATGTTTCATAATTTTTTTAATTCATATTTTAAAAGAAATATTAAGAGTCCTGTTAATCCGCAAATACTGGCACAAGTTATTCCCAGGCGAAATTATTATTTGCTCGATAAAATATTTGAAAAGGATTCGCTACTTAAAATAAATGCAAGGGTTCGTCAATTATCAGAAATGTTAGTATTGAATAATTATTTTTATAATGATTCATTCGACCGGAAAGATATTGAAATACTGTTACAGCAAATTAAAAGAGAAAGTAAATTTATAGAAAATAGAAAAGTTGCGAATCATTATCTTAAAAAATTGCTGAATTTACAGCCCGGAACTCATGCTCCGGAATTTATTTTGCCTGATATCAATGGTAATGAGATAAGTTTGAAAAGTTTTTACGGAAAATTTGTATTGTTGGTTTTCTATAAAGATAACTGTCCGGCTTGTGAGTTTCAGATGAATGGTTTGAAAAATTTGCAGGATAACCTTGGCAACGAACTTCAACCTGTAGTTATAATGAAAGGGAAAGACATTACCCAACTGGAAAAGTTTTTAGTTGCCAACAACGTTTCTTGGCCGGTACTTTTGTTAGGAAATCAGTGGATGCTACTGGAGAAATACAGAATAAAAATTTTTCCTTCTTATATTTTAATTAATCCAAATGGAACAATAGGCTTAATACCCGCTCCATTTCAGGAAGACCATGCCGTTGATAAAATCAGACTTTATATGAATCAATACAAAAAAATAAAATAAAAATGCAAAGGCTTTCATACCTTTGCAAAAATTTTCATTTTGAAAAATATTATTTCGGAATGATAATTGATTAAGTAAATATCCAAGCTGAAAAAGATTATGATAGGTTTTTTTAAAAAAATAATAGGTGATAAATCCTCCAGGGATAAAAAAACTATAACACCTGCTGTAAATAAAGTTAAAGAGGCATACGAACATATTAAAACTTTAAGTAATGATGAGCTCAGGGCAAAAACTTTGGAGTTTAAACAAAAAATTGCCGACCATACTAAAGAGGAGGAGACAGAGTTATCAGGGCTTCAAAAACAAATAGAAGAAGATTATAACCTAAGTACTGCAGAAAAGGAAAAAATTTACGAGAAACAGGATAAGCTGAAGAAAGATCTTTATGAAAAAACGCAGCATATTCTTGACGACTTGTTACCGGAAGCCTTTTCTGTAATGAAAGAAACAGCCAGAAGGTTTAAAGATAACGAAGAAGTTGAAGTTACTGCCACCGAAATGGATAAAGACCTGGCTTCTAAAATGGATAATGTTAACATCCGTGGAAATAAGGCATATTATAGAAACCAATGGATGGCTGGTGGAAACATGATTACCTGGGATATGGTTCATTATGACGTTCAGCTTTTCGGTGGTGTTGTGCTACATCAGGGAAAAATTGCTGAAATGGCCACCGGTGAAGGTAAAACCCTTGTTTCTACTTTGCCGGTTTATTTAAATGCTCTTCCGGGAAAAGGTGTTCATGTTGTTACCGTAAATGAATATCTTGCTAAAAGGGATGCTGAATGGATGGGAATGCTGTATAAGTTTCATGGCTTAAAAGTAGAATGTATTGATAATTATGAACCAAATTCCCACGAAAGGCGTCAAGCTTATCTTGCCGATGTTACCTATGGTACAAATAATGAATTCGGTTTTGATTATTTGCGTGACAATATGACATCTGACCCTGATGAAATGGTTCAAAGGGAACATTATTACAGTATTGTCGATGAGGTTGACTCCGTTTTAATTGATGATGCACGTACCCCTTTAATTATTTCAGGGCCAACGCCCAGAGGCGAAGAACATGAGTTTGATAATTTAAAAGGTGACGTTGAAAAATTATTTAAGGCTCAAAAAATGTTGGTTTCCGGTTTAATAGCAGAAGCAAAAAAACTCCTTTCAGGTACGCCTACTAATGACCAGGTAAAAAAAGCCGGAGAGTTAATATTCAGAGCTTATCGTGGGTTGCCAAAAAATAAAGCACTAATAAAACTGCTTAGTGAAGAAGGTAATAAAGCCTTAATGCAAAAAACAGAAAGTTTTTACCTGCAGGAACAGGCCAAAAATATGCATATCATTGATGATGAGTTATATTTTGTTATAGATGAAAAAAATAATTCTGCCGACCTTACAGAAAAAGGAATAGACCTGTTAACAAAATCATATGATGATCCGGAGTTCTTTATTATGCCAAATATTGGCGAAAAAATTAATGAACTTGAGAATATGGAACTTCCTGAAAAGGAATTTTTAAAGAAAAAGACAGAAATGATAAGTGAATACTCTGTGAAATCAGAGAGAATTCATACTGTTATCCAGCTGCTAAAAGCTTATTCGCTTTTTGAAAAAGATATTGAATATGTTGTCATGGACAATAAAATTAAAATTGTTGATGAGCAAACAGGTCGTATTATGGAAGGGCGCCGGTATTCTGATGGGCTTCATCAGGCATTGGAAGCTAAGGAAAATGTGAAAATTGAAGCTGCTACACAGACCTATGCAACAGTTACTCTTCAGAATTATTTTAGAATGTATAAAAAACTGGCAGGGATGACAGGTACAGCAGAAACGGAAGCTGGCGAATTCTGGGATATTTATAAACTGGATGTTGTTGTAATACCTACTAATAAACCAATTATAAGAGATGATAGAGAAGACCTTGTATATAAAACCAAAAGAGAAAAATATAACGCTGTAATTGATGAAATAGAGAAACTTGTTAAAGAAAACAGACCTGTTCTGGTGGGTACAACTTCTGTTGAAACGTCAGAATTACTTGGAAAAATGTTAAACCGTAGGCATATTCATCATGATGTGTTGAATGCTAAATTGCATTTTAAAGAAGCTCAGATTATTAAAGAGGCAGGTTTGCCCGGAAAGGTAACTATTGCAACCAATATGGCTGGTAGGGGTACAGATATAAAGTTAGGACCGGGAGTGAAAGAAGCCGGAGGGCTGGCTATTGTAGGAACAGAACGTCATGAATCGAGACGTGTTGACAGACAGCTGAGAGGTCGTGCGGGACGACAGGGTGACCCCGGAAGTTCTCAATTTTTTGTTTCGCTTGAAGATGACCTTATGCGTATGTTCGGGTCTGGACGTATTGCCGGTATTATGGATAAATTGGGATTGAAAGAAGGTGAGGTTATCCAGCATTCTATGATTTCAAAATCTATTGAAAGAGCACAGAGAAAAGTTGAAGAAAATAACTTCGGTATCAGAAAAAGACTGTTGGAGTATGATGATATTATGAATGCTCAACGGGAAGTTATTTATAAAAAAAGAAGACATGCATTGTTTGGCGAAAGGCTTGCCGTAGATATTTCCAATATGATTTATGATTTGTCGGAACAAATTGTAACCGAAAATCAGGAAAATGCCGATTTTGAGAACTTTAAAATGCAGTTGCTACGTGTCCTTTCTATTGATACTCCCGTGGATGAAAAGGAATTTCTTGCAATGCCTGCATCAGAATTAACACAACAATTATTTGATGCTGTTTATCGTAACTATCAAATAAAACGTGAACATTTAATAGAACAAACTTATCCCATTGTAAAGGATGTTTACGAAAATCAGCCTCAATATGAAAATATTGCTATTCCATTTTATGATGGACAAAAACAAGTGCAGGTAATAGCTAATTTGAAAAAATCTGTAGATTCGAAAGGTAAAGAAATTCCATTAGCTTTTGAAAAAGGTATTGTTTTAGCAAATATTGATGATGCCTGGAAGGAGCAATTGCGTGAAATGGATGAACTGAAACAATCAGTTCAAAATGCCTCGTATGAACAAAAGGATCCTTTATTGGTTTATAAATTTGAAGCCTTCAATTTATTTAAAACCATGATAGAGAAAATAAATAAAGATGTTGTGTCTTATTTGCTAAGGGCTGATATTTATAATCCCAATCAAACGCAGTTTCAGGAAGTTCATATTAACAGAAAAACTGATCGTAGTAAAATAAGAGAGGCTAGAGGCGATATGCTTTCTGAGGCTAACTCAGATACTCAGGAGAAAGCAAAACCTCAGCCGGTAAAAGTGGAAAAAAAGATAGGAAGAAATGATCCTTGTCCATGTGGAAGTGGTAAAAAATATAAAAATTGCCATGGAAAAAATGCTTAACTTAGTAGCCGTATAAATATTCGTAATAAATAAAAAGCTGAAATTTATCTTAGAGGTATTTTTATTAGATTTAATATTTATAGAAATATAGGTAAAATAAATATAAAATTCTAAACACATGAAGAAAATATGGGGGTTTTTAGTTGCTTTGGTAATGGGCATATTGCTCATTGCTGGAACGCAATGTAAACCAAAGCCTCCTATTAATAATATTCCTGTATTTAGTAGCTTAACACCAATTGTAAACCCTCCTGATACATTTCAGATTGCATATAATCTTAGTACATATGGTAATAAGCTTGCTTATGTTACCTTTAAGGATAGCTCAGTATGGAAGATTTCATTACAAGGAAGTCCGCGCGTATCGTTTGGTTTTAAATCTCCTATAGATAGTTCGTTTGTTTTTATAACTAATAATGATACTTTGGGTTTCAGAGGCGGAGTACAATTTACCTTTATTGCAGATAAAAATAATTATGTTGTAGGGCCTTATTTTGTGCAGTTTTTACGGTTACCAATAAATTATAGTAACTTTTCACCAAAATACTAAGCCCTTATTGAAGTTTGTAATTGGTGAAATTATTTTTTCCTAAAATTAAGTGATATAGAATTTACACAACCTCTTAGTCCTGTTGGCTTTGGTTCATAAAGAAACAACTACTCTAAATGACTATTATCGTTAGTACATTTATTCTCTGTTTTTATAATTCCCAATGAAAAAAAAATTACATATCAAGAATATAGTTATTAACTATATGTTTATAAAATCCGGGCCATTCTTATCCTTAATTATATTTAGCTTTTGAATGAAATAATAAAGCTCTACGCCATACCTGGAATCTTCTTCTTTAAAAAAATAATTTTATTTTTCTGTGAGTGGCAATTCTATAGGGCACTTACATAAAGCTTTAAATCGTTCAGACGATAATATTATTTTCCAGTTTCGGCATATAAAAATCAAACATTTATTTTTTTAAATTAATATAAGATACATAATAATATTAACTTTTAGGATGCTTTTTCATTCTTCAATAGCTACAAACTAACAGTAAAATAGTTAACTTTGTAAACTTAAAGTATATAAGTTATGATTAAAAATATAAAAGATGCAGTCAATTATATTGCAGAAAAAGGAATTAAAAACCCCGAAGTTGGAATTATTTTAGGAACCGGTTTAGGTTCCCTTGTTGACTATGTAGATATTATCATAAGTATTGATTATAAAGATATTCCGCATTTTCCTGTTTCAACTGTCGAATCACATTCCGGTAAATTAATATATGGAACATTGGGAGGAAAACGGGTTCTGGTGATGAGCGGTCGTTTTCACTTTTATGAAGGGTATTCAATGCAGGAAATAACTTTTCCTGTACGGGTTATGAAAATGTTAGGGATAAATACTTTATTAGTTTCCAATGCATCAGGCGCTTTAAACCTCACTTTTGAAAAAGGATCGTTAATGATTATTGATGATCATATAAATATGCTTCCCGGTAATCCATTGGCTGGTAAAAATATTGATGAATTAGGGCCTCGTTTTCCGGATATGAGTATGCCCTATGATTCTGAATATATTTTAAAAATGGAAGAAATAGCCGGTAAACTTAATATTAAAATAAATAAAGGAATTTATGTTGCCTGGATGGGACCAAATCTTGAAACACGTGCTGAATACAGAATGTTAAAACTTATAGGTGCCGATACTGTTGGAATGTCTACAGTTCCTGAAGTTATTGTCGCTAATCATATGAAGATGCGTGTGGCTGCAGTTTCTGTAATAACTGATCATTGTGACCCTGATAATCTTGTTCCTGTTGACATCTCAGATATTATCGCTTTTGCAAATAAAGCTGAAAATGATTTAGTTACATTATTTAAGTCATTGATAGAAAACATATAATACTACCAATTTCTATAACTAATTTATGTTTGCTGTTTAAAAATAAATTTTTATGAAAGAATATAAAAAGCTGACTTTTCCTGAATTAATAAGAGTGTCGGCAAAAAACTTTAATAAAAGGCCTGCTGTAGCATTTGTTGGCGAAAAACCTGTTACCTATGGAGAGTTTCACAAAAATGTTAACGCATTAATTGCATTTCTTGAAAAGTTGAATGTTGAGCCGGGTGACAGAGTTGCTATTTTAAGTACTAATAGTCCGCATTGGGGTATGGTTTATTTTGCTGTTGTTTCTATGGGAGCAGTTGTAGTTCCTCTTCTTCCTGATTTTTCTTCTGAAGAAATTAAAAATACTTTACGCCATTCACGATCCAAAGTATTGTTCGTTTCTAAAAGTCTAATTCCAAAAGTTAAGTCTTTTTCTATTCATTCCCTTGTTCATAAAGTAAGCATGGAGGAGTTTAAAATTATTGGAGATTCATCTGATATTTTATTTGATAATAATGCAACTCCTTTAAAACAATATGATATACAAGAGGATGATTTGGCTGCAATTATATATACGTCAGGTACTACAGGCAGGTCTAAAGGAGTGATGCTTTCCCATAAAAATATAATTTTTGACGCAATAAAAGCTTCAAAATTTCAGCTGGTAACCTCAAAAGACAGGTTTTTATCTGTTTTGCCATTGTCTCATACCTATGAGAACACAATTGGGTTTGTATTACCATTAATTTATGGAGCTGCTATTTACTATCTTAAAAAAATACCTTCTCCTTCGGTTTTAATTCCAGCTATGGAAAAGGTAAGACCGACTTTAATGTTAACAGTTCCATTGATTATTGAAAAAATTTATAGAAGTAAAATTCTTCCTGCCTTTAATGATAAACAACTAGTAAAGAAACTTTACTCAAAGCCATTTATTAGAAAAAGAATGAATAAATTAGCAGGGAAAAAATTACTTAAAATATTTGGTGGTGAGTTGAAATTTTTTGGTGTTGGAGGGGCAAAAATAAATGAAGAGGTAGAGAAATTTTTACTTGAAGCTAAATTTCCATATGCAGTTGGCTATGGCTTAACAGAAACATCTCCTTTATTGGCAGGTTTTGGAAAGAAGGATGCCAGGCTGCAATCTGCCGGAACAATAATAGATGATATAGAAGTAATTATTCATGATCCTGATCCGGAAACCGGTGAAGGTGAGATTTGGGCCAGAGGCCCGAATGTTATGAAGGGATATTATAAAGAACCTGAATTAACAAAACAAGTTCTTACTGATGATGGTTGGTTTAAAACCGGTGATTTAGGTGTTTTTGATAAAGATGGCTATCTTTATATTAAAGGTCGTAGTAAAAATGTTATTATTGGCGCGGGAGGGGAGAATATTTACCCTGAAGAAATAGAAGCGGTTATAAATAATTATGAAAATGTTGAGGAATCTGTGGTTGTTGAGCAAAATGGTAAATTGGTAGCTCTTGTCCATTTAAATTGGGATGCTTTACAAGAAAAATTTCAAAATATTCAAGAAAATTTTGAAAATTATTTAGATGAAAAATATCCTGAATTGAGGAATGAGATTAAAAAGTATATTAATGAAAGGGTAAGCAGGTTTTCTAAAATTCAGGATGTTAATTTGGTTAAAGAAGAGTTTGTTAAGACTGCGACAAAAAAAATAAAGAGATTTTTATATAAAAAAGAACAAAATGGAAAATCATTTCAATAAGCCAATGTTTCACTCAGATGAGTTGAAAGAAAAAGTAATTGTTGTTACAGGCGGAGGCTCAGGATTAGGGAAATCAATGACCCGTTATTTTTTAAAATTAGGAGCTAAAGTGGTTATCTCATCCAGAAATATTGATAAGTTAAAAGCTACAGCATCGGAATTAGAAAAAGAAACCGGAGGTAAAGTTCTTCCTGTACAGTGTGATGTGAGGGACTATGAGCAAGTTGAGAAGATGGTTGCAAATACAATTGCGGCATTTGGTAAAGTGGATGGCCTTGTTAATAATGCTGCCGGTAACTTTATTTCACCAACAGAAAGACTTTCTGCTCATGCTTTTGATACAATTATAGATATCGTTTTGAAGGGAAGTAAAAATTGTACACTTGCCCTGGGAAAACATTGGATAGATATAAAACAAAAGAGTGCTACAGTTTTAAATATTGTAACAACTTATGCTTTTACAGGAAGTGCTTATGTAGTCCCTTCTGCTACTGCTAAAGCCGGGGTTTTGGCTATGACGCGTTCTCTTGCTGTAGAATGGGCAAAATATGGTATAAGAATGAATGCTGTTGCGCCAGGTCCTTTTCCTACTAAAGGTGCATGGGACAGGCTGTTGCCTGGCGATTTAAAAGAAAAGTTTGATGTTACAAAAAAAGTTCCATTAAGAAGAGTTGGGGATCACCAGGAGCTTGCCAATTTAGCTGCTTATCTTATGTCTGACTTTTCAGCATATATTAATGGTGAAGTTATTACCATTGATGGAGGTGAATGGTTGCAAGGTGCAGGAGAGTTTAATATGTTGGAAAAAATCCCTCCAGAATTATGGGATATGCTTGAAGCTATGATAAAAGGAAAGGGTAAATAAAAGTTTTTATTACCCCCTTTAATATATTAACCTGATCTCGATGTAAGACTTTGCTTCAGTCATAGATAATTTTTCTCTAGACAACGCAAATCTATGCAGGACTATCGGGATAATTCAAGAAGATTTGCGGAAGTATAGGGGGAAATTATTATTACCCTATCACGGAAGGCCAACAAAATACAATCTTTGAAGTAAAAAACCTTTGAAATAGCCCACTATTCCTTCAGCTTTTTTACTCCAAATATCATTCCCTGTTGGCTTTCTGTAGCTATAAAGGCTTATGTCGAACTTAGGTTATTAATGTGCTGACGATGCTTCCAGTGGAGAGGTTATTTTCATTTTGTTTATTACCGGGTTTGCATAAATAGAATAGAAGATTTTAGTGGCTTCAGGTATGTCAAGATCTTTAATAACTCCTCCTGTTTTTTTCAATACACTTTTTAGGCGTTTACTCATTTCATTTTTCGTTTCATCAGTATAATATTCTGAATAACGACTGGTATTTTTTAACAGGTCGTAAGCCAGATAATTAGATGGCCATAGTTTATAATTTGAGTAAATTGATTCATCGATTAAAGCGGCTACTTTTTGTAGGATTTCTTTGCTATTCATATGTTCAAACTCAGCACTAATTTTATCGTTTAACGGATCCCCAACGGATAGGTTAACATGTCCTTTCCAACCAAAAATACCACCAATAATACTATTTAGGTCTTCTGTTGGTTCTTTTTCATATCTTTTGTTTCTTGAAATATATAGTTCTTTTAATTTTAAAGAGTCGCAAGGTTCCCACTCAAATGAAATACTAACCGGAATGATATTTAGCAGTTTAATTCGTGTGAGGATATCTTCTGATCCTTCCAGAGAAAGCATTCTAAGAACACCCACATCAGTTTTGTCATTTCCGTCTTTTGTTCGTCCTTTACTTTGTGCAATCCATACAGAACTTTCCCCATTAATAATTTTATTTCTGATATAAGCAGAAAGCCTTTTAGAATTTATTAGTAATTCACGGGGAGAGCCTTCTCTGAAAACTGTAATCATTCTGTTTATTTTTCCAAAATCAACAACAAAAGGAGAAACCATTAAATTATCTCCCCAGGTTACTTCAGGAGTTTTTAGGTTATGGTCGATAAAAACTTTGGCTAAAATTGATGAATCCAGGGTGATATCACGATGATTTGCAATAAGTAAATGACTTTTGTGATCTTCAAGCTTTTCAAATCCTGAAGTTGATAGCCCCAGGGAAGTTTCTTTAAGAATTTTTTCTACCAGCGGATGCATAAAGAATTTTTGAAATTCATGAACGTTCTTTGCTTTCCTTGTCTTTTCGATTAAAGTATGATGAATAGACTTATCAAAAATATGATCTAAAATAGTTTGAAATTCCGGTTGTTGAGTTATACGCAGTATTGCATCTTTTGCTTCTTTTTCAGTATAAGGCCGTATGTTGTCAAAATTGAAATCTCCCATTTTATTCTATTTTTTACAAAAATACGTAAGATTACTCATTTTTGTTACTGATAGTTATAAATATTTGGAGTATTTAATATTAAAAAATGTTATAAAATTTGCCATGTCTGTTTATCAGGAGAACCCGGAAGCAACTTTTTCTGCAAATTTTGGTTTTTTTAGCTTGTTAACAATAAAATTAAATATATTATTTCTAAAAGGTCCGGCAATGATTAAAAGAGTTAAAAATCTTTCCTGAATTTTTTTATAATGCAACAGGTTTTTTATTTCATTAGGAATGTATCCGGGATTAATAATTAATTTTGCTACTTCTTCTCCTGAAACAAGAGCAGGATATATTCCCTCTCCTGTTAAACCGGAAGTAAAACCTGCCGCCTCACCTGCCAGAAAAATATTTTCAAACTTATATCCTCTGTAGTCGAATAAAATTGGTGCGCTTTCGTATGTTGCATTTGACAGGTCTATTGATTTATTTGTTAACCATTTATGGAAATTACTCTTAAGTTTGGCGGAAGAAAAATTACGGGTATCTGCTCCGCATCCTGTAGAAATATAATTTTTATGAGGGAATTTCCAGGCATATCCGATGTTGAATAAACGGTTATCCATAAAAACTTCTAATTTATTTTTTGCTGTAGAAGGTGTTTTATAATGTAGGGTGATAATTTTTTTTTCACTTTTAAGTTTTAAATGCCGGCGTACGATAGATGTGGCACCGTCAGCGCCAACCAAATATTTAAATCCAAACTGTTGATTGTCATTTGTTATAACTTTATTGGGTTCAATTTTAAGTACTTTTATATTAGTTTTAATGGTGACCATTTCTTTTTTCAGGCGCTCTAATTGCCACTGTCCTAATTTTTCTCTGTTTATTGTAAAAACGAAAGGTGTTTCAGTTTGAATGGCATGAGTATGCTTTGGTGAATGAAGAAATGCTTCTGAAGTAGAGAAATCAAGAAGATTGTTTGGGAAATCGGGAAAAATACGAAAGAATTTACGTGTAATTCCTCCGGCGCAAATTTTGGGGCCTATAGTTTCTTTTTTTTCAATGATAAGGGTTTTAATGTTTGCTTTGGAAAGAACTTCAGCACATTTTAATCCGGCAGGTCCTGCACCTACAATTATTACTTCAAAGTTTTCCATAATTTATTTTTGAAATGTAGTAACTACTTTTAATTATTATTTAACAGGTTAATATCGTGTATTGTGTGGCAAGCTGCTATTGCGGCTGTTTCTGTACGTAATCTAGAATGGCCTAATTTTACAGGTTTAAAACCATAATCCATTGCTTTTTTAACTTCATCGGGGCTAAACCCACCTTCGGGCCCTATAAGTATTAATGTATTTTTATTGGGAATAGCTGTGTTTATCAGCTCCTGATTAATTTCGGGATGTATATATGCAATAAATTTTTGGCCGTTAAAAGTTTGTTTTATGAAATTATTGAAGGAAAGGGGTTCGTTTAGGGCAGGTAAAAATGTTTTAAGAGATTGTTTTAAGGCGGCAATAATGACTTTTTTTAGTCTTGCTGTTTTTAAAATTTTTCTTTCTGAGTGATTGCAGATAACAGGAGTTATGTTGTCAACTCCAAGTTCAGTAACTTTTTCCAGAAACCACTCATAGCGATTTATGTTTTTAGTTGGAGCTACAGCCATATGTATTTTAAAATTTCTCTTATCTTTTCCTTTTTCAATTTTGTTCACTTTTATTTTGCAACCTTTTAGATTATCATTTTCAATTGTACAATTGTATAGGTTACCCAGTCCATCTGTAAAGAATATTGAATCGTTGATTTTCATTCGCAAAACTTTAATTATATGTTTAGATTCTTCTGCATTTAAAATAAAATGCGGAGAGCGAATATTTGTAGCATAAAAAAGATTCATAAAAAATTTTTTAGGTTTTATATAAAACAAAAATAAGATATTCTTTTTAATTTAATGGTTTGTACGAAAATTGCGGCCCGGATGGTAGCGATAGCTGGCGGATACAAAAGTTGATGTTGAGCCTGTTGCAGGGTGCGACAAGGGAGCGCCCCGGAGACAGTTGCGAAACACAGCTTTTGTTTCCGGCACTATAAGCGGACAGCCGGATTAGCCGCCCAAAAAAAAAGCTTTAACCACATTGGGTCAAAGCTTTTAATAAATTAAATGAAAGACATTACTTTTCTGATAAGTTTTCTTCGTTTTTTTCAAATTTTTTAATAGCCAGTTTGGTCATTTCATATGAAAACCAAACAAGAACCGGCCAGGTAACAATCCATATAATTTCAGCAACCATAATATTATCTTTTTTTAGTGAATTTAATTAATATGTATGCGGATCTTCTTCCATTTCTTTACGCGTAATCCTTTTCTTATTCATTGCCGACCATGCATACCAAATATAAGCAAGTACAAAAGGTATCATTAATGAAACATAAGACATGGCAATAAGTGTGTACTTACTGGATGAAGCATTTTGAATAGAAAGAGAACTTTGCAAACTTGTTACTGAAGGGTAAAAAGAGGTGTGATTATACCCAATGGTAAGGAAAAGGGAAAACACGGTTATAACAGTTCCTAAACCTGTAAACCATATTGCTTTACGTCCACATTTTTCGAAAAAGAAATAGCCTCTAAAAATTCCCCATAGTACCAGTACGATACCAAGTAGCAGAAGAATGAAAACTACGGGCATATCCATTAAGTTATGCCAATATTTAAACGATTCTAAATTAACAACCATTGTTTTTGGGTCGTAATTAAAGCCTTTCATAAAGATGACATTAAAAAGAAAGAAAAGGAAAAATACCAAAAACGGAATAGCATTTTTGATAATTGCCTGGTGGCTTCTTTCAGCAACTACTTTATCGTCAATGTTATTAATAAAATACATACTTGCAAGTGTTCTGGAGAGGAAGAATACCGCCAGTCCGAGAGATAGGTTTACGTATGTTGCATACCGGGCAAAATCTAATGCAAGACCTAATCCGCCCCAGCTTGTATCCCAAAAAGAATGGTGCATACTATTTATATGGAAAAAAGAGCCGGTAAAAAAAGTAGCTACAGCAGTACCTAAAAATATTGTAGCAACAAGTCCGTTGATAAACAAAAAAGCGTCATAAGTTTTTTTGCCCAGAAAGTTGTTTAATTTTGATCTGTATTCATATGAAACAGCTTGAATAATAAAGGCAAAAAGAATAATCATCCAAACCCAATATGCTCCGCCGAAGCTTGTTGAGTAAAATAGGGGGAATGATGCAAAAGAAGCCCCACCAAAAACAACGAGTGTTGTAAAGGTTAGGTCCCATTTTCTTCCCAAAGAGTTCACCAGCATTTTTACTTCGGTTTCATTTTTTCCAAGCCTATGTAGGAGTGTTTGTCCTCCCTGGACGAAAAGCATAAAAACGAGAATACCACCAAGAAGGGCTATTATTGCCCACCAATATTCCTGTAATCCGAGATATGATAATTTTTCAAACATTATTTTGTCCCTCCATCTTTATGTCCATTAATTTGTTTTAACATAATCCGTATTTCTGCAATCAGGAGTGCTGTAAAAGTTACTAAAAATAAAAAGAAAGTGATTATTACAGAGCTTTGGTTAATATTTGATACAGCGGATAAAGTAGGCATATAATCCTGAACAACCCATGGTTGCCTGCCAAATTCGTTAACCATCCAGCCCGCTTCGGAAGCTATCCATGCAAAGGGAATAGTCCACAGAGCAAAATATAAAAACCAGCGGTGTTTGGTAAGTTTATCTTTTATTGCATAAATAATTCCGAAAATAAATAAGAGGATAAAATAAAATCCTAAACCAACCATAGTATGGAAAGAGTAAAATACTAAAGGAACATCAGGAATGAGTTTGTGTGGGTCGTTGTAATAGCCATATCCGAAGTATTTATAATTTTCTTCAAAAGTTTTCAGGGAAGCATTTGCCACACTATCATTTGCAGCTTTTCGTGCCAATTGAAATTCTTTTAATGCATCTATGGCTATTTTTCCCATTTTTATTCGGTCGTAATATGATATTATGCCATGTGCATCGTTTCCATGAACTAAATCATGAATTCCGGGTATATAAGCATGAGGGTTAAATGTTGCTAAATAAGATAGTAAGTTGGGGATTTCTATTTTTACGGCAAATTCCTTAGCTTTTGGATTATATGGACTGGGCGTACGATCAAAAATTCCAAATACTGCCAGTGGAGCATTATTTTCGCCATAATATAAACCTTCTAAAGAGGCAAATTTCATGGGTTGAACTCTGTGTACTTCTCTGGCAGATTCATCACCGGTGATAACTGTAAACACTGACATAATAAGGCCAAAAGTTGCCGCTACTATCACGCTTCTTTTTGCGAAAGCCAGGTTTCTTTTTTTAAGTAAAAACCATGCGCTTACTCCCATAACAAATATTGCTGAAAGCACATAGGAAGAAGAGATTGTATGCAAAAATTTATTAATTGCTGTAGGGGAGAGGAGGATATTCCAGAAATCCAGCATTTCATTTCTGGCTGTAACAGGGTTAAAGTGCATTCCAACAGGATTTTGCATCCAAGCATTAGCAACTAATATCCATAGAGCTGATAAATTAGAACCTATAGCAACAAGCCATGTTGATGTAAGATGAAAGCCTTTGCTTACCTTGTTCCATCCAAAAAACATTACAGCGAAGAAAGTGGACTCTAAAAAGAAAGCCATTATTCCTTCTATGGCTAAGGGAGCTCCAAAAATATCGCCTACGAACCATGAGTAGTTTGACCAATTTGTTCCAAATTCAAATTCCAAAATAATACCTGTAGCTACACCAATGGCGAAGTTAATGGCAAAAAGTGTCATCCAGAATTTTGTTATTCTTTTCCAGATATCCTTCCCCGTTTTTACATAAATGGTCTCCATAATAGCAATTATAAAACTGGTTCCTAATGTAAGGGGAACAAATAACCAGTGATAAAGTGCTGTTAGCGCAAATTGTGCCCTGGACCAATCTACTAAAGCAGTGTTTAAAATTTCCATAAGCGAATTGTTAAAATTATTTATTATTTGTTTTTGTTAACTGTTCAATTACATAATTTCCTTTTTCTGCTTCAGTTTTAAATTTTGAATTTAGGAAGTTTGGGAAGAAAAAGAGTTTTAAAATTGCAAACATGATAAAAAGTTTTATTAAAATGATAATCCATAGACGTTTTCCTACGGTCATATTTCTAAAACCATCCAAATAAAAATAAAAAACCTTTTTTATTATTTTAGCCATTGAGTACTTAAA
>WGGC01000003.1 GCA_015491905.1 Bacteroidales bacterium
AATCTTGCTGCTGCAACATTCCTGACTCGCGGATATGGATATTACGAATCCTACAAAAACAATCAGAAGTTTTCTAAATATGGCCTTAACGATACAATTATTGGAAATACAACTGTATCACGTACTAACCTCGTACGGCAAAAGTGGCTCAACAACAGATTTTATGGTTTCAACTTGTTTTTAAATTATACTACAAAAAAATCAAAACTGTCGATGGGTGGCGGATGGAATCAGTACTATGGAGACCATTATGGAAAAGTAGTTTGGGCGCAGGTTGCACTGCTGGGAGAATATAACCGCAACTGGTATTTTAATACAGGTATAAAAACCGATTACAATGTCTTCGCAAAATGGAACTATCGTTTCAATAAAAAAATTAATTTAATGACAGATATTCAATATCGTAATATAGATTATAAAATTAATGGTACTCACGACGATTTCACTAACCTAACACAAGAACACCGTTTCAACTTCCTCAATCCCAAAGCCGGTATTTATTATGCCATCAATAAAATCAGTAGTGCCTATTTTTCTTTTGCCGTTACTCATCGCGAGCCTAACAGGACTGTGTACCGCGATGCCGATCCCGGCCAAAAAGTTAAGCGCGAAAAAATGCTCGATTATGAATTAGGTTATAAATTAAACTTGAAGAAATTTATTTTCGCCGCAACAGCTTACTTTATGAATTACAAAGACCAGCTGGTACTTACGGGTAAAATAAATAATGTAGGAACAGCAATTATGACGAACGTTCCTGAGAGTTACCGCACCGGACTTGAATTTTCCGCCGCCTGGCAAATAAATAAAATTCTTAGCTGGAATGCCAACGCCACTTTTAGTCAAAATAAAATTAAAAACTTCACCGAATATGTCGACAACTGGAACTATTGGGATAACCCTGCCTCGCAACCATACCAATACTCTAAATATCTGGGAACCACAAATATATCTTTCTCCCCCGATATTATTGCCGGCAGTATCCTTAGCCTAAAGCCCATCGAAGGTTTTTCAACTTCCTGGACTTCAAAATATGTAGGAAGGCAATATATCGACAATACATCAAACATTTCCCGCAGCCTCAACCCATACTGGATCAACAATTTACGATTCGACTACACTTTCCATACTCATTTAATAAAACAAGTCGGCCTCATGCTCAGCATCAACAACGTCTTCAACGTAAAATACGAAACCAACGCCTGGGTTTACCGCTATTACTACAACGGAAAAGAAAGCGAAATGAACGGATATTTCCCGCAAGCCGGCATCAATTTTATGGCCGGTATCAGCCTGAAATTATAACAGCTATATGTCCGCATTTATTAAAAAATGCGGACTTTTTTATTTATTTATGCTTTTATTTTTTTGGCAGTCCACACCATAGTGTGGCCGGGCTGTACGTTACAAGTCCTCGAACAAAAGCTGTGTCCGGTTAAGCCGTTTACGCGGGCTCCCTTGTCGCCTCGTCTCCGGCAACCTCCATCAGCTTTTGTTCTCCGGGCTTTTCACTTCCATCCCTACTGCAATTACCCCTTAACAACTAATTAATGTAAAATATCAAAATCTTAAGAAATATTTAAAAATAAGTAGTATTTTCATCACCAAAGTAAAGCACACAGGCTTTTATGGTATCATACTGTATTAAAACAATTTAATACTTATTAAGTTTTAAAGTAAAGAAACTTTTATAATGAAAAAATGGAAAATAATCAGTCAGGAGACTGTATGCGATTTTAAACTATTTAAATTTTACAAACGCGACCTGCTAAACCAAAGAAAAAACAGCCATCATCACTTTTATATTATGGATACTGCCGATTGGGTTAATATTGTACCTGTTACACCTGAAGGAAATATTATACTTGTAAAACAATATCGTGCAGGTATTGATTCTGTTACCATAGAAACCCCGGGAGGTGTAATTGATAAAAAAGACCCTTCTCCCATAGAAGCCGCAAAACGCGAATTGGAAGAAGAAACGGCATATCGCGCTGCTAAAGTAACGCAATTTGCAACTATCGACCCTAACCCGTCTTTTATGGCAAATAAATGCTATTTTATTTTAGCTGAAGATGTTAAGCATACCGGAAAAGTAAACTTTGACCCCGGTGAAGATATAGAAACTATTGAAATGAGTAAAGAAGAAATTAAAAAGGCTATTAAAAAAGGAGATATTTCACATGCTGTAACTATTGCAGCTCTCGAAATGTATTTTAATAATTCTTATAAATAAATACCTTTACTATTTTACGATTACACAGGTTTAGTCAACTACCTGTTAAAGTTTTCTTACTTTTGCATACATTTTTTAAACATCCCATTTTATGCAATTAAATTTATCCAGACCTTTAGCCTTTTTCGATATTGAAAGCACAGGACTTAGCCCTGCAAAAGACCGTATTATAGAACTTTGTATTACCAAGGTTCATCCCGGCGGAAAATCAGAAACAAAAACATGGGTACTTAATCCGGAATACCCTATCTCCGAAGAAGCCCAGAAAATTCATGGCTTTGGACCTGATGACGTACAAGATAAACCTACCTTTAAACAAGTCGCTGCTGATATCAACAGTTTTCTACAAAATTGCGATTTGGCAGGTTATAATGCTATTAAATTTGATATTCCTATGTTGGTGGAAGAATTCCTTCGCTCAAATATCGATTTTGACGTAAAAAACAGACGCTTTATTGATGTTCAGAATATCTTTATGAAAATGGAACCACGTACATTAGAAGCTGCATACAGGTTTTATCTTAAAAAAAACCTTGAAAACGCACACTCAGCCGAAGCTGATGTTAATGCCACTTATGAAGTACTGAAAGCTCAACTTGATTTTTATAAAGGGAAACAAATTAAAAATAAAGATGGCGAAACTATTGAACCGGTGAAAAATGATATAGAAAGTCTTGCAAACTTCTCAACACATTATAAAAATGCCGATTTAATGGGACAGGTAATCTATAACAAAGAAGGAAAAGAAACATTTAATTTTGGAAAACACAGAGGTAAAACTGTAGAAGAAGTTTTCAGGAAAGAACCGGCATATTACGACTGGATTCAAAGAGCCGACTTCCCCCTATTCACAAAAAAATTAATGACCAAAATTAAACTGCGAATGGCGGGGAAATAAAATTATAAACACATGAAACGCCCATGATTGAATAATTATTAAATTATATTCACCCTGTGAAATTTTTGCTATTTCACAGGGCAAGGAAAATGATTATTCGATTATGGTAAGTTCCATGTGGCCAATGAAACATAAAATTATTAACACATGAAAATTATATGTATAGGCAGGAATTACCGTGAACATGCCAAAGAACTAAATAATGCAATTCCTGAAAAACCGGTTTTCTTTATGAAACCGGATACAGCTTTACTGCAAAAAAATAACCCTTTCTTCTATCCCGATTTTTCCAATGATATTCATTATGAAACAGAGATAGTATTAAAAATCAACCGTAACGGCAAACATATTGATGAAAAATTTGCTCCTAAATATTTCAATGAGATAAGTGTTGGAATTGATTTTACCGCCCGCGATTTGCAAGCAGAACAAAAGAAAAAAGGATTACCCTGGGAAATTGCCAAAGCCTTTGACGGGGCTGCTCCTATAGGGAAATTTATTCCTAAAGAAAATTTTGCTGATATTAATAATCTAAACTTTTCATTAAAAATTAACGGTAAAACACGGCAGCAGGGAAACACCTCCGACATGATGTTTTCTTTCAACCGTATTATTGCCTATGTTTCCAGGTTTATTTCTTTAAAAACCGGCGACCTGATTTTTACCGGCACTCCTGCAGGTGTAGGTCCAACGGCTATTAACGACCATTTTGAAGTTTTTATAGAAAATGAAAAACTTTTGGAGTTCAATGTTAAATAAATGAAAACCGGAGCATTATTTAATTGGAGTGGTGGAAAAGACTCTACTCTGGCACTTTATCAGGTTTTAAAAGACAACACCTACAAAGTTGAAGGTCTGCTCACCACGTTAAACAAAAAGTTTAACCGCATATCTATGCACGGTGTCCGATCTGCTTTACTGGATCAACAAGCTAAAAGCCTCGGTTTTCCTCTACAGAAAGTATTATTACCGGAAATGGCCGATATGGAAACCTATTCCTCTATTATGAGTAAAGTTACTACGGAAATGAAAAAAAAAGGAATAACAGTCTTTTTATTTGGTGATTTATTCCTTGAAGATATAAGAGAATACCGTGAGAAACAATTACAAGATACCGGTATTACTGCCGATTTTCCCATTTGGCATTACCCTACACAACAAGCAGCTGTCGATTTCATTAAACTGGGTTTCAAAGCCGTGTTAACTTCTGTTGACGCTTCTAAATTAGACAGAAGTTTCGCCGGAAGAGAGTTCGACGCTTCTTTGCTCTCCGATTTACCTAATTATATAGACCCTTGTGGTGAGAATGGTGAGTTTCACACTTTTGTGTATGATGGCCCTATTTTTAATTTTCCTATAAAATTTAAAAAAGGTGAAACAATACACAAAAAATATAATCTTGAGGATGATACCATAAGTTCAGGATTTTATTTTACAGATTTAATACCGGAGTAATTTTTTTGATGATTCTATTATTTTATTTTGTATTTTTGAAAAGTTCAAATATTTTTTTTATTTCTAATAATTAAAACCCAATCACTTATGAAAAATTTATTAATCGTTTCATTTCTTTCAGCTTTTTTATTCCTTCAATTCAATACCGAAACATTTGCTGCTACGCAAAAACCTGTTACCAGCTCTGAAATTACGTTTAGTTATAAAGCTAATAGCTTAAAAGACTTAAAAAATTTAAACTGGAATAAAATTCATCAATTTTTTGAAGGACTTAATCCTGATCAAAATATAGCCATTTTTATATCATACAATCATAAACAAGAAAAACAGGAAAATGGAAATAATGAAGTTAAAGAAGAAGCTACCATACATTCTTTTTCAATTAAGTCAAAAGGAACAGAAAAAGAACTGGACAAAATGATAGATGACCTCAAAAACACATTAAATTTAGTAATCAATCAAACAAAGCAAATTAATAAATAACTATTGAGTTATTTTTTCTTAATTTTTTAATCTATTTCCTGTGCAAGAAGTGCAGCTCCCAGCGCTCCTCCGTATTGTGCCAAAGGAGTTGTTTTAACAGTAGTTTTGAGCAATTTCTGCAAAGCATCAATAACCCCGATGTTCAATGCTACTCCGCCACTCATGGCTACCGGAGTAACCAGTCCGACACGTTTCACCATGGAAACAATACGCCGTGCAATAGATAAATGAATTCCCGAGGTAATGTCTTCACGATTTTCTCCTTTGGCTACCAGAGATATAATCTCCGATTCAGCAAATACCGTGCATACACTACTTATTTTTGAAGGATTTTTTCCTTTCAACGACAATTCTCCAAAATGTTGTATCTCTGTTTCCATAGCACGAGCCATAACATCTAAAAAACGGCCTGTCCCTGCAGCACATTTATCATTCATCACAAAATTAACCACTGTTCCTTTTTCATCCAGCAAAATAACCTTGCTGTCTTGACCGCCAATATCAATAATTGTTCTTATATCAGGCAATAAAAAATGAATTCCTTTTCCATGGCAAATTATCTCCGACACAGATTTGTCAGCAAAGTCAATGCTATTGCGGCCATAACCCGTTGCTATTACCTTTTTAATATCGCTGCTTGTAACAGAAGCTTTAGCCAGCAACTCTTCCATTAATTTATCAGCTGCATTCTTAGAATTATAACCTACCTGGATAAGATGTTTTTCAACAATACTCCCATTATCAAATAACACACCTTTAGCAGTTAACGACCCTATATCCAATCCCAATGTTAACATCTGTTATCCCTCCGATTTTTCTTTTCTTTTTTGTTTTATAACTTCCATAAAAGCATCAATTCTGGCTTCCACCTGACTTTCAGCAAACTTCCGGTCATCAGTCATATCCGATTCAATCATTAACACAGGGATATCCATTTCCTTTATCAAATTTTGAATATCATACTGTCCAAAAGAATAAGGCTTACAGCTTCGATTGGAATGCATTACCAACCCATCTACATCATATTGAAGTATAAACCCTTTAATAGTATCTGCCATTTGATCTACCCCTACATTTAAATGAATACGAGTATAAGCTTCACCCATTGTTCCTAAAAAATCATTTTCATCAATGTAATCAATCACCCCACACCATGCCTGTGTATAAGTATCTGCCACTAAGGCAGCATTATGTGATGCAAATTTTTCTGACAGCCATCTCATACGGAACCAAATTGGAAGATTATCCCACAAAAGACGGTATTTTTCATTGTCTACAGCCCCAATATTTTGTTTATTACGCTCCTGTAACTCCTTCAATAAAGATTGATAATAAGTAATAACAATTTTTTTTCCACGCAAAGTAACAATAAGAGCCAAATGAAAAAAAGCATCGAAAGCCGTCATTGGACTAGGTTTATGAGCAGCAGTATTCAGCACTTCCTTCCAAAGTTTCATAGCATGAAGAGAACGCTTTCCAACCAGGTTCATTTTTTTATAATTAAACTTTTTACCCAGTGTTTTTTCCAAAAACCTGATATATTCTTTTGTCTGTTCGTTTACATAATCACGGGCTTCATCAGTAAATTCAGTATGAACAAAAGGTGTATCATAAATAAATAAAGGCACATTGAATTTACGTGCCTGTATTTCATACCATTTTAACACCGTGCCGCAAATATTATTAGAACATATTAACATATCCGGTTCAGGAAGTCCTCCTTTAATAGGACTTTCCTTTGTTATTGAAGAAGTTATATCATCTTTCACATAAGAACATACATCCTGCGAGTATCCAAGTCCTTCAGCATATTCCGACAACCTCCCTCCCATTTTTGAAGCTCCTATCATAGCACCGTGATTTTCAGGATATACAGGGATAACTCCCATTGCTATCAATGGCTCTACAGGGCCTCCACTGGTTATCCAGGCTACTTTTTTACCCAAATATTTAGAATATTTAGCTTCCATATAATAATTGCGCATAATGCGCTTCATTTTTTTCGTTGCTTTTAATCTTCCAGCCATTTTTCTAAATTATAAATATTACATTATCTCCAGTAAAGTATCAATTCGTGTATGCAATTGTTCATCAACATGGTTATGCTGATCCATTTCAACCATTAAAAATGGAATTTTCATCTTTTGCAATTCATTTTTCATATCCGGATAATCGAAAGAAAATGGTTCGCAAAACTTTACAAATATGAATAATACGGCATCAATATTGTGCTCTTTAATAATTTTTTTCATATTTGCCATTTGAAATTCAACCCCCAGATGTTTTGCCGGACAAACATATCTTTCGGTAAAACGGTGTGCAATAGCTTCTAATGCGTCATTTTCTCCTTTTATCACACCTTCAAAATAACGTGTACCACTGCACAAATCATCCCAAACCACCACAGCATCTTTATTTTCTATAATATTATAAATATCTGGGTGGCTGCAAATACTACCGGAGATTAAAATACGTTTCCTGCCATCTTTCTTATTTTCATTGCCTGATAACATACCCACAACCTCTTGCAATGCTGCAGAACACTCCTTTTTATCCATAACCATGGAGGCTTTTACAATAGCAGCCATATCTTCACCTTTTATTATACTTGGATTTTCGGAACGGATTTTATATAATTTTTCCATGCTGCTGCGAATAGAGTTCATTAAGGCAATAGCATCTTGTAATGCTTGATTAGTAATTGTGGCGTTTAGTGCTTTTTCGATATCATTTTTAAACCTTCCTATTACTTTTACAAAATAGTTTTTAGATATCTCCGAATCCAGTTTTACAGGTAGTAATACATCAAAATGTAACGATTTTATATTCAAACGCCAGATATCCGACAGTCGTTGAAGAGAATCGCATGCATGTGGAAATACAACACCATCAGCAAAATCCAGTTTACCTGACAAGCCATCTTCCAGCATACACCTCACCATGGAGCAACTATACGCCTGAAGGTGAGCATCGGAATTGGATAAAGTTTGTGACTGTCCGGAAATGCGAAACGGATGTGCTCCGGCAGCTATAATAACTTCTTCAGGAGTATAAGTACATGTGGAACCTATCATTTTAACGCCGGTTTCCTCCTTAAGTCTTCTTAAATAAGCATAAGGATCAGCAGCAATTTCCCTAAACAGGGATAAACTATTTTCTTCTTTCATTTTCAATATCTTCTAATTTACGATAATCAACTTTCCCAATTTTTGTCAGAGGTAATTGTTTCATAAATTCAATTTCCCGTGGGCAACTCCATTTTATTAAACGGGATTTAACAAAATCTATAATTTCCTTTTCTTTATCTTTAGTAGCTTTTTCTTTATCGTGCAATTCTACAAATGCTTTAATCCTTGACATTTGATGTTCATCAGGAACACCTATAACACAGGCAAAACGCACATCAGGATGATCACAAATTACGTTTTCGACTTCTGAAGGATAAACATTCATTCCGGAGGATTTTATCATCCTCTTCAGGCGTTGTTTAAAATAGAAAAACCCATCAGCGTCACGGTAACCCAAATCGCCAGTGTGAAGCCATATTTTACCGTCATCATGTACTTTTAAAGTATTAGAAGTCTCATCAGGGTTATCTATATATCCTTTCATAACTGCCGGACCCTTTAAACATATTTCTCCAATTTCTCCATGAGGAACAGTTTCAAGAGTTTCATGATCAATAATCTTAGCATCCATATCCGGAAAAGGGACACCAATAGAACCTTCACGATAATAATCCATAGGCATGGCCATAATTGCTGTTACAGCTTCGGTTAGTCCATAACCTTCCAGCAGGGTGGCTTTACCATTATTTCTTTTAACAGTATTATCAAATTCCTCTTTTAACTTTCGAGGTAATGTATCAGCACCGGAAAAAGCAGCCTTCAGAAAACTTAAATTTGTATTTACAAATTGATTTTCATCCAGTAAAGCTTTGAATAAAGTAGGTACTCCTATCAAAAAAGTAGGATGCTTCTTCTTTATCAATGCAGCTACTTCTTTAACTGTAAATTTAGGAATCAAAATGGTTTTGCCGCCGGCAACAAGTACAGCATTTATACATACGCTTAGTCCAAAGCCATGAAAAATTGGCAAAATTGCAAGAATAGAATCTGTATGATTCAATTTACCCCAAACAGCCACCTGCATACCTTCCGAAACAATATTACCGTTTGTAAGCATCACCCCTTTTGGGACTCCCGTAGTACCTCCGCTATATAAAATTACCGCAAGAGAATCTTTGTCAAAATTATTTTGCTGTAAATTACCAGGGCATTTTGTATTAATTTTCTCCATCCTAACCGCCCAGGAAGAATTTAACTTTACTCTTTTCGTTATTGTCATCAGATGATAAGCTGATTTTTTAACCCATGGTAAAAATACCGCTATGTTAGTAACAAATACCTTATCCAGAACTGTCTGACCTTTAATCTCAGTAATCTTATCATAAAAAATATCCAGTGTAAGTGCAAATTTTGATTTGCTAAGTGATAAAAAATGTGCCAGCTCGGAAGGTGTTGAAAGTGGATGGATAAAACTTGCAATACCTCCCAATTTATTTACGGCATAAAAAGCAATTATCCCCTGAGGAGATGTTGGCATAATAATACTCATAACATCACCCGGTCGAAATCCCATATTATAAAAGCCACATGCATAACTATCTATTTGTCGGCCAAATTCACGATAAGTAACTTCCTTATCCATAAAATCATAGGCTATAGAGTCAGGATATTTCTCAATACTTTTTTTAATAAGAGCATACATGCTCTCCTCAGGGTAAGGGATACTAGTTGGAATTTCGCCATAAAATTTATGCCAGTCTCTTTTTTTCATGTGTTTATAATTTTAAGTACAATTAAAACCATTATATTTTTAAGTTATATATAATCCACTTTTATAAAGATTATTATCCTTCCCTGAAAATATTTATATCCCTATCACATTTTATAAACTGTAACCAATATCTTTTTGTAAAAAGAAACGGTTTCCGTAATAAAATTTTAATCTGAAAAATACTAAAAAATGAAATAAACATCTGTTAAAAATAAACACATAACAGTATAATAACCTAATTTTCTTGAATTTATAATAATTCTAAATTAAACAGTTAAAAAAAAATTTAAAAATCACAGATTTACAGATAGTAAAGTAAATACGTTTTAACAATAAAAAATGAGAATATGAATTTTATTAAAAAGTGGTTAAAGGAATAGGATAAGGATAAATTAAAATTGGTATTTTCGCAAAAAAAGAAAGCACTTTGAAGATAGCTATAAACACCCGTTTACTTTTAAAAGACAAACTGGAAGGCATAGGTTGGTATATTTATGAGAACTTCAGCCGTATTGCCATTGCGCATCCTGAGCATACCTTTTATTTTTTGTTTGACCGAGCTTTCGACAACTCATTTCTTTTCAGTTCCAATATAATTCCTGTTGTGATAAAGCCTCCCACCCGGCATCCGGTACTTCAGTATATTTGGTTTGAAATTATGATTCCTGCTGCTTTAAAAAAAATCAATCCCGACTTATTCATTTCACCTGATAATTATAACTCGCTGTCTTCAAAATATAAAAATATAATGGTGATTCATGATTTAAATTTCGAACACTATCCTGAATTTTTACCATTAAAAGACAGATGGTTTTACCGTCATTTTACCCCAAAATATGCACGTAAAGCGGATCATATTATTACAGTTTCGAATTACTCTGCAAACGACATTCAAAAGCAGTATAAAATATCAAAAGAAAAGATAACCACAATTTACAATGGTGCTAACAATAGTTATCGTCCGTTGTCAGAAGAAGAGAAAAGCCAAACAATTAATAAATATACACAGGGTATTCCTTATTTTATTTTTATTGGTTCACTACACCCCAGGAAAAACATATCAAGATTATTTTCAGCTTTTGAAAAATATAAAAAAGAAACAAAAACGCCTACAAAATTACTTGTTGTTGGTGAAAAAATGTTTCGTAGTCAGGGTTTAAAAAACACATTCAAAAATTTAAAATATAAGGATGATATAATTTTCCTTGGCAGAAAAGAACCTGAAGAACTAACTTATTTACTGGGATCTGCACTATCGTTAACTTTTACGCCAATTTTTGAGGGTTTTGGGATACCTGTAATAGAAGCCTTTAAATCGGGAGTTCCGGTTATCACCTCCCAAAGCACATCATTACCGGAAGTATGTGGAGACAGTGCTTTACTTGTAAATCCATTTAATACTTCAGACATTGCAGAAGCCATGAAAAAGATTACTTTTGACAAAGAATTGAGAAAAGAGCTAATTAGAAAAGGGAAAAAAAGAGCTTCGGCATTTAGCTGGGATAAGTCTGCAGAAGAATTGTGGAATGAAATAGAAAAATTATTAATCACAAACCAAAATTAATATCATGAACCTACTAATTCTTGGTTCCGGAGGCCGTGAACATGCTTTGGCATGGAAATTATCACAGAGTGATAAAATAGAAAATCTATATATTGCACCGGGAAATGCAGGTACAGCAACGGTTGGCACCAATATTCCCGTGGAATCTTCCGACTTCGATGAAATAAAAATGTGGGTTGTTGAAAAAGAAATTGACTTAGTTGTTGTAGGCCCTGAAATACCACTTGTAAATGGTATCGTCGATTTTTTTTATGGTGATCCTATTCTTAAAACAGTACCTATAATCGGACCAGATAAAAAGGCAGCCCAACTGGAAGGCAGTAAGGATTTTGCCAAGCAATTTATGCATAGATATAATATTCCAACCGCTAAATATAAAACATTTACCAGTCAAACACTAAATGAAGGCTATCAGTTTCTGGATTCTTTAACACCACCATTTGTTTTAAAAGCTGATGGTCTGGCAGGAGGAAAAGGTGTTTTAATTGTTGATAACCCTGAAGATGCCAAAGCGGAATTTAAAGAGATGCTGACCGGTTCCAAATTTGGAGAAGCATCACAAAAGGTAATTATAGAAGAATTTTTAGACGGTATTGAGTTATCTGTTTTTGTGATTACAGATGGTAAAAACTATAAAATTCTTCCGGAAGCAAAAGACTATAAAAGGATAGGAGAAAATGACACAGGAAAAAATACCGGTGGTATGGGGGCTATATCTCCTGTTTCTTTTGCAAATAAAGAGTTTATGCTAAAAGTACAAAATCAAATTATTGAGCCAACATTAGCCGGATTACAAAATGACGGTTTACAATACAAAGGCTTTATTTTCTTTGGTTTGATGAATGTCAATGGCTCTCCTTATGTAATAGAATATAATTGCCGGTTAGGAGACCCGGAAGCTGAAGCTGTAATTCCCAGAATTAAGAGTGATATGATTGATTTATTAGAAGGTGTAGTTCAAGGAAATTTAAATGAAAAACAACTGATTATTGATGACAGGTATACAGCTACTGTAGTATTAGTTTCTGCAGGATATCCTGAAAAATATGAAACGGGAAAAGCTATTTCCGGTCTTAACAACCTTACAAATTGTATTCTTTTTTATGCAGGAGTAAGTAATGATATTGATGAGAATATATATAAAACCAGCGGAGGCAGGGTTATTGCCGTAACTGCCTATGGAAACACAATGGAAGAAGCCCTTAAAACCAGTTATGAAAATATTGCTCAAATTCAATTTGATGGGAAAACCTTTAGGCAGGATATTGGCTTCGATTTAAAATAATTTTTAACAATGTGGTTATCCTTTTTTAAGTCGGCATTACCTTCGCGATATATTGTGTTATTTATTATTGTAACTGCCTTATGGATACCGGCTTTTATCCCTAACGGCAATTCCTTAATTATTAATAATGAAAGTATTTCCCCGTGGTTTAATGTAGCCATTAACATTCCACTGTGGATAAAAAATATTATTTTTATAATACTATTCTATATTCTTGCTATTTGGTTCAATTTAATTGCACTTAGATTTAATATTACTTCTAAAAGCTCTTCGCTTACAGCAATGTTTTTTGTTCTAAACTTATCAATTATCCCATTTTCAAAATTTAATTTAAGTTTATTTTTAGCATTGATATTTACAATTAGCTTTTTTCTTTCACTTTTTAATATTCAAAAATCCGATAATCTGGAGATAAAGTCCTTTAATAGCGGTTTACTATTAGGAATGGCTTCCCTTTTCTATCCACAGATAATTTATTGGGCTCCATTTTTATGGATTGCTTTTATTGTATACAGAACTAATACATGGCGTCCATATATAGCATCCCTACTGGGCATAATCAGTCCTTTTTTATTTATATTTTGGGTTTATTTTATGCTAAATATTCCTATTACGTTTCCAACAGTATTAATTCCATCAGAAAATTCACTTATATCCTTTTTAATATCTTTTAAATTACCATTATTAACAACTGCATTCTTTTTTATTTTCACAACAATTGTTTCCTTCAGAATATCTGCAATTGTAAGAAATATGAATATTGATGTAAGACAACATACAAATGTTATTTTATGGGGCTTTTACACATTATCAATCGTAATATTTCTAATCAATTTCACTGAAAAAGGTTTGATATTAATGGGAGTTCCCGCATCATTTATTATAGCTGCTTTTTATGACAGTATTAAAAAAATAAAATGGGGAAAATGGATTGTTTTATTTTACTCCATTTTAATTTTTATAATGCAATACCAATTAATTTTTTATGCTTCTTAAATATTTTTCAAAACCAAATGTAATAGAAGCCGGTTGCGATGAAGCCGGTCGAGGATGCTTAGCAGGCCCTGTATTTGCAGCGGCTGTAATTTTACCATTTGATTTTGAAAATAAATTGCTTAATGATTCTAAACAGGTCTCAGAAAAAAGCAGAAATCAATTAAGACAAATTATTGAACAACAGTCAATAACATGGGCAGTTGCACAGGTTAGCCCTGAAGAGATAGATAAAATAAACATATTAAATGCGTCAATTTTAGCTATGCACCGTGCATTAGACAAGTTAAATACATCACCACAATTATTATTAATTGACGGAAACAGATTTCATCCATATAATAACATTCCCCATCAATGTTTAATTAAAGGTGATGCCCGGTATATGTCAATTGCTGCAGCCTCTATACTTGCTAAAACTCACAGAGATGAATATATGCAAAATATCCATGAAATTTTCCCTCACTATAAATGGAATAAAAACAAAGGTTATCCCACTATACAACATAAAAAAGCCATTGCTGAGTTTGGATTAACGGAATATCACAGAAAAACCTTCAAATCAACTTTACAAACAAAGTTACCTTTATAAAAATATTTAATTTCAAAAAGGTAAATTTATAATATTTCTTTGTTCAATTTGTTTCAACTCTTTACACATCAATACCTTTTATTTTTTGTATATTTGAATGCTTATCATACATAAAATATGAATAAAAAATATTACATCTCCATTTCACTGATAGTTATTGTAATCTTAATAGGTTGGATATATTTTTGGGCATTTAATAAAAAAAATAAATATCAGGATCCGATGGTATTCTTCCCCGATACTCCCGGAGTTATTTTACAAACTGACCATGGGGGTATGTTTATCAACACTTTATTTTATAATAATAAATTATGGAATGAATTAAATCAAATTCCGCAGGTTAACAATTTTCAAAAAATTATTATTTCAATTGATTCAAATTTAAATCAGGCAACAGGATTACATAATTTACTATATAACTCCCCTCTATTTATTGGCCTTTATCCCAGTAAAGACCATCATATTTCCTCTCTTGTTTTAATCCAATTACAAAAAAAATTAAAACTTGAAAGACTAAGAAAAAAGCTTTATGACAATCTCCCTAGGGAGTATACCATATTCTATGATAAAATTGATGGATATCCCGTCTTGAAATTGATAAACGAAAAAAAAGGTATTAAGTTAATTCTTCTTATCAGGGATAACAATTTAATAATTAGCTCTTCCAATACATTGATTAGCTATAATATTCATCCTGTATCAAAATCAAAAAATCATTTCTCCACTCAAAATGATTTTCTTACTGTTTCACAAACAGCAGGTAAAAATGCAGATGCCAAGGTTTATATAAATTATAATCAGTTTAGCAAGATGATTCAGCCTTTGATTAAGGCAAACTTTCAAAAACAAGCCAAATGGATCTCAAATTTTGCCCGGTGGACTGAGTTAGATTTGTTTTTTGGAGATAAAAAGCTGCTCCTTTCAGGCTACACGATTGCCAAAAAGAACAACTATTTAGATAATTTCCATAATCCCGGAAATATAATTCCATATAACATCTTTCCTTTTAACACAAACATACTTATACAGCAGGAATATACAGATTTTAAATTACATCCCGGGTTTCTTAAAACAAAGCATTACAGTCCTAAATACCAAAGTGATTTTATAAAGCTTTCTAAAGTGATAAAAGGGGCTGCTTATATTACAAATGCACATACTGTAAATTCTATTAATACGCAGTCATATGGGGTTATTTCATTCTCAAACCCGGTTGCATCAGCACAACTATTAAAGAATATTGCTTTAAAAAGCGGTGAGAAAATACTATACCGTTATGATAATTTTTATATAAGAAAAATCAGATTACCACACTTATTACCTGATTTATTCGGAAATATTTTTTCTAATGTGAAGGGGAATTATTATACAATAATAAACGATGTTGCTGTTTTTGCTAATTCCAAAAGAGCTCTTACACAACTTATTCAATTTTCAGTTACAGGTAAAACATTAGATTTAAATGAAAACTTTAAAACTTTTTCTATCAACCTTATTAATAATATAAATTTGATGGCAATAATTAAGGTTCCAGAGTTTATAAATCTTTCCCCTGCATTTCTTAGCCCTTCCACGGTTTCATTTTTAAATAAGAATCATAATATTATAAATAAATTCGGTAATATAGCTATTCAGTATAGTCGTAATAATTCTCTTTTCTACACGACGTTTTCATTCAATTATAGTCAAAAAACAAAAGAAGAAAACCTGGCATTATGGAAATTACAATTGGAAGATCAAATAATAGGAAAGCCTTTTTTAGTTAAAAATCATCATACAGGTAAAAATGACATTATAGTTTTTGACAAAGGGAACCGTATGTATTTGATTAATTATCAAGGAAAAATAGAATGGACTAAACGACTTACTGATTTGCCTGTAAGTAATATATATTCTGTTGATTATTACAAAAACGGAAAAATTCAATTCCTCTTTAACACAAATAGTAATTTAATGTTAATTGACCGTAAAGGTCATTTTGTTGCTGATTACCCTATACGTATATTTCCAAAGGCTACTAATGGATTAAGCTTATTTGATTATAACAAAAGAAAAAATTATCGTATTTTAATTGCACAGGCAGATAAAAGAGTTTATAATTATACCATAAAAGGTTCTGCCGTTAAAGGCTGGAAAAACCCACAAATGCCGGACAAGATTACATCAAGAATATATAGAATAATTACCAATAGGAAAGACTATATTATAATTACTGATGATAAAAACCACATTAAAATTGTTGATCGCCGCGGCAGGCAAAGGATTGTAATAAAAAAACCTTTTAAAAAGGCTAAAAACTCCGGTTTTTTTGTAAATAAGACTAACAACAAAGGAATTATTATTACTACTGATTCAAAAGGTCAGTTAGTTTATATTTCATCCAAAGGTAATGTGAGATTCACTAATTTCGGAACGTTTTCACCAAATCATTATTTTCTTTATGCAGATTTTAATGGGAACGGCAGTAAAGACTTCATTTTTATCGACAAAAATAAACTTCAGGTATTTAACAGATATAAGAAGAAATTATTTTCATATACCTTCCCTGATAATATAAATATAAAACCAGAATTTTTTAACTTAGGAAACAATAACAAAATTTTGGGAGTAGTTGTTTCAGGGGAGAAAACAATTTACCTTTTTAGTAAGAATGGGAACATTTTAATAAGCAAAGGACTAACGGGAAGTACACCATTTACTGTAGGCAGTTTAAAGAATAATGGTAATATAAACCTAATTTCTGCCTCAGGTAATATTTTGTACAATTACCGGCTAAAATAACCTGTTATAATATTCTTTTTTATACCTATCCTGTAATAAATCCAAATGTCGTTACCTCATATCTTCTAAAGAATAACCGGGAAAATCTTTTGGAATATATTTAAAAGTACCTGCAGGCAACTTTAGATTTGGTTTCAGGTTAGTAATTGTATAGGTAAACACATTACCGTCATTGTCATACATAGAGAATTTTTTAAGTAATAATGTATGAACATTTAATGTAATAGTAACTTTTTTAAATGTTGTATTTTTCTTTGTTGTAAGAATTAATGTCCGAATACTTGACTTTCTGCTCCCCTTTTTCTTTTCGAAATGTATTTTATAATTTTTAAATCTGGAAAGGATACTTGTAGGAGACACATTAGAGGTGCTGGTAGTATCAACAGCAGTAAGCATAACTTCTTTAGAATCTTTTAACACAGTCCATGAATTTTTCCCATTGGAAATAATTGTCTGCCCGCCCATTTCAATACGGTAGCTATTACCTTTTACGTAAATAACACCAGTTTTTTTCTCATGAATATCCATGGCTTTATTATCCATAGAATAAACCAGATTTGCTTTAAAGTTTTTATATCCTGATAATTTATTTAATGCCTTTTGCAAAAGGTTTGATCCGGGAGTTTTTGCACTTGCCATTCCCGCCATCACAAATATCATTATCACCAATCCTAATAATTTTCCAATCTTTTTCATTCTTTATTATTTTCTTTTCATTTAATATATATACTTATCATCTTTATTGGCATATCCGGTAGTTAATACTTAATATATTGTAACAATTTTTATATCACCATCCCGGAGTTCACCAAATTCTATTAATCATCAGATTTTTTCATATCCAAATCCTTCAAAAACTGTTCCAAAGCCATTTCGTTGGCAACTTTTACTTCCCTGGCTTTACTTCCCTCAAAGGGGCCAACAATTCCGGCAGCCTCAAGCTGGTCAATAATTCTACCGGCACGATTATATCCTAACTTCAATTTTCTTTGCAGCAGTGAAGTGGAACCTTGTTGTGTTTGTACAATTATTCTTGCAGCATCTTCAAAAAGTTCATCCCTTTCATTTAAATCAACCTGACCAACAGTATCTGATTCTTCATCAGAGTATTCAGGTAATAAAAATGCATTAGGATATCCACGTTGTGATCCGATAAAATCAGTGACCTTCTCCACTTCATCAGTATCAATAAAAGCACACTGAAGACGAATTAAATCACTACCTGTCGACATCAACATATCTCCCCTGCCAATCAACTGGTCAGCTCCACCGCTATCAAGGATAGTTCGTGAATCTATTTTTGAAATAACCCTGTAAGCAATACGTGCCGGGAAATTCGCTTTTATGGTACCGGTAATAATATTAACAGATGGCCTTTGTGTGGCAATGATTAAATGAATACCAACTGCTCTGGCAAGCTGTGCAAGACGGGTAATCGGGCTTTCTATTTCCTTACCCGCCGTCATTATTAAATCTGCAAACTCATCAATAACCAAAACCAGATAGGGCAAAAACCTATGACCATGAAGAGGGTTTAACTTTCTTTCCCTGAATTTTGTATTGTATTCTTTAATATTTCTAACCTGCGCATCCTTAAGCAGTTCATACCTGTTATCCATTTCTATACTTAAGGAATTTAAAGTACAAACCACTTTTCTGGTATCAGTAATAATAGCCTCCTCAGAATCTGGAAGTTTAGCAAGATAATGTCGTTCGATACGTGAATATAAAGTTAATTCAACCTTTTTTGGATCCACCAGAATAAATTTTAACTCTGCTGGATGCTTTTTATATAGTAAAGAAGCCAAAATAGCATTTAGCCCTACAGATTTTCCCTGTCCCGTAGCCCCGGCGATTAAAATATGCGGCATTTTTGTTAAATCCACCACATAACTTTCATTGGAAATAGTTTTACCTAAAGCAAGGGGTAATTCCATTTTATTATGTTGAAAACGTTCCGATTCTATTAAGGAACGCATAGATACAATAGTAGGCTTTTTATTGGGAACCTCAATACCTACAGTACCTTTTCCGGGAATAGGTGCGATAATTCTAATTCCCATGGCTGAAAGACTTAAAGCTATATCATCTTCCAGATTTCTTATTTTGGCAATCCGTATGCCCGGTGCAGGCACAATTTCATATAAAGTAACTGTTGGGCCAATAGTAGCTTTTATTTTAGTAATACCAATAGAATAATGATCGAGCGTTTCAACAATTTTTTGTTTATTAGTCTCCAACTCCTGATGATCCACTTTGACATCATCATCATAATGTTTTAAAAGATCCAAAGGGGGAAACTGAAATTCGGACAAGTCAAGAGTAGGGTCAAATTCAGTATCAATTCCTTTATGTTCACCCGGAACAACTTTTACTTTACTTTCTTGTTTAGGAGCTTCAATAGTTAGTTCCAGATCTCCTTTTTCTCCCTCACTTTTATCGTGTATGTTTTCATCATTAACCTCGATTTTCGGTCCTTCTATATCCAAATTTATTTCGTTAGAATCTTGTACCTTATCATTATTATCTGCAGAAAAATCTTCTTTTACAGCATATTCCGTTGTGTTATACAAATCTTCAGAATGAATATTCCTTGGTTTTTCTTTCTCCTCTTTTATTTCTGAAATATCATTATCATCTTCCTTCTTTTTTGCCTTAAAAGAAAACTGATGTCGCACCAACCAGATTATTACCGGTATAAAAACTAAAACAAATATAATTCCAACCGTTCCTATAGCTTTTATCAGCCCTTTATTAATATAAAAGGCAAGTAGTCCGCCAAAAATATTATCAGGATGGTCAGGGAGAATAAAATTAAACAACATAGGCAACCACAGCAACCCCAGCAAAATAACCTGAAAAACACCCCAGGTAGTTAAAATCCTGACCTTTAGCAACAATTTCATGCCCCATGCAAACAATAAAAAGGAAATGAAATAAGCGCCCACACCAAAACTGTATTGAACCAGTAATTCAGCACTATAAGCCCCTAAAGCACCAGTCCAGTTTTTTATCAATTGCGAATGATCAGAGAAATAGTAACCCAATCCCAGACTGCGGGAAACAAAATTACCCGGATTACTATCAAACCAATTTATAAAAAAGGAAGTGACAGCAAGTAATAAGTAAAAAGCTAAAAGAATTAAAAAAAATCCAATTACCCTAATCAACCTGGGGTCTAATGGTTTCTTTTCTTTTTTTACTGAGGATTTTCTCTTAACAGACTTAACTTTCTTAGAGTTTTTTACAGACTTTTTTTGAATATCCTCTTTTTTATCTTTTAGTTTATTTGATTTCAGCTTATTGCTTTTAACAGGCATTTATTAAAAATTATTTGTGCAAAAGTAAACATTCTCAGGAAATGTTTTTAACCGATTAATTAAATAATAAAAACAAATAACATTATATTTTATATGTTTTCCACTTACCTGATTTTAAATATATCCAGGAAATAAAACTCATAAGGAAACCATATACCCATTCGGCAGTCCATGCCATTGAAACATCACCATGCCATGAAAAAATAACAGCATGTGTATAAAATAAATAAATTGTAAGAACTAAAAATTCTATCAACATTGATATATTTGTTTTTCCAGTTCCGGCTACTCCACTAAAAAAAATAAAACCTATTGATAAAAACAGTGCACCAATACTCACAACTTTTAAAACAGGTATCCCCATAGATATTAAAACTGTATTATTTGTATAAACAGAAAGAAACGCCTTTGGAAAAATAAACCCACCGATAACTATTAACAAAACACTTCCAAAAGATAAAATCAAAATCTTGTATATTAGTTTCATAACATCATTGGATCTGCCTTTACCCATTAAAAAGCTAACAAGTGTATTAGAAGCTGTGGCAAATCCCCAAATAGGTACCATTAGCAGCACATAAATGCTGCGTATAATATTGGATACTGCCAACGAGGCTTCTCCCAGTTTTTCCACAAATAAAAAAAACACAAACCATACCGATAAACTCACAAATTGCTGAATCATAGTAGGGGTTGCAACCTTTAACAGCCGCATCATCCGTTGCTTTTCAAATTTTATTTTTCTGAAGAGTTCATATTTTTTTCGATCAAGCTTTATGTGAGTATAAATAATAAAATAAATCATGGCTGAAATCTCAGCTATAACCGATGCTAAAGCAGCCCCTGAAATTCCCATTTTTGGGAAACCAAAATGCCCAAAAATCAACAAATAATCCAGAATAATATTTACTCCCGCAAGCAGAAAAGTAGTATAAGTAATAATCTTAGTGTTGGCAAGCCCAACGTATAAAGACCTGTAAAGCACATTAATAAATGCAAAAAAGATACCATAAGCACGAAAGTCAAGAAAAGCAGCAGTAGATAGTTTCACTTCCTGAGACTGGACATAGTTTCCAAGAATCCATTCAGAACCAAATCGTAATATAATAAATGCTACCAAAGCAAGCATTAACAGGAAAATCAAAGACTGGTTGACAATTTTTCCAATTTCTTTAAAATGATTCTCTCCAAGTCTGCGGGCAACTAAAATCTGCTCTCCCATTCCAAAACCTAATCCCAACATAAAAACGGCAAGATAAAAAATGCCCCCCAGAGCTCCTCCACCTAATGCTACTTCCCCTACCCTTCCAAGAAAAGCAGTATCTGTAAAATTAATAAGGTTTTGAGCAATACTCCCCAAAATGATAGGATAAGAAACTTGCCATATTTTTTTATAGGAGATATTTTTTTCCATCGGATCGCAAAAATACGGAATTTAAAATATGATACTTTATTTTATCTTCCTCCTTATAATTATAATTTTTAACACACATTAATAGAATATTTTTCTAATAAATAATGAAAAAATATTCATTAGATACATATTTATTTATATTACTATTTCTTTTAGCCAGTTGTTAATAATTATAAAGGATTCCTAGTAACTTTGCCATAAGTATTTTATCAATATCTATTATTAAAGATTAACTTTAAGGTCTATTAAATTAGGTATTAAACTATTTGATAAAAACATAAATTAATAAGCTACAATTTAAAGCAAAAATTAAAACATATATATCATGGAAAATCAATTCAGTAAAATTCAAGAGTTAGCAGAAAAATACAGGGACTATACAGCCAATAACCTGTCTAAACTGGTGAAAATTAAATCGCTGAGTATGCAGGAAAAAGAAGTACAATTGGAGCTGAAAAAACAAATGGAAGAAGCTGGTTTTGATGAAGTATTTATCGACGGACTGGGAAATGTTATTGGCCGTATCGGTAATGGAAAAAAGATTCTTGCCATTGACGGGCATATGGACACCGTAGATTTTGGAAATATGGCAAACTGGGATTTTGACCCCTTAAGCGGGGAAATTAAGGACGGCTATGTGTTAGGACGTGGCTCTGTTGACCAGGAAGGTGGTCCTGCTTCATTTGTTACATCGGGAAGGATTTTAAAAGAGTTGGGATTTGACCGTGACTTAACAATTTATTTTGTTGGAAGTGTCATGGAAGAAGATTGTGATGGCCTTTGTTGGAAATATATTATTGAAGAAGATAAGATCAAGCCTGATTTTGCTATTAGTACAGAACCTACAAACCTGAATATTTATCGAGGTCATCGTGGGAGAATGGAAATTCGTGTTGTATTTTCAGGAATATCTAGTCATGGTTCTGCACCTGAAAGAGGGGATAACGCTATTTACAAAGCCTCACGCGCCGCATTGGAAATAGAAAAATTAAATAACAGGCTTGCATACGACGAATTTCTGGGAAAAGGAACGGTTACCATTTCAGAATTCAAATCAGGAAGTCCTTCCCTATGTGCAGTAGCTGATTATGCACATCTACATCTGGATAGACGATTAACATGGGGAGAAACAAAAGAATCGGCTGTTGCTGAAGTAGAAGAAGCTGTAAAAGATTTTGGTGGAAAAGTAGAAGTATTATATTATGAAGAAACAGCTTATACCGGCTTAAAATATGGTATGGAAAAATATTTTCCCACATGGAAAATACCTGAAAATCATCAAATCGTTCAAACAGGAGTTAAAGCATATGAGAATTTATTCAATAAAGAACCTAAAGTTGACAAATGGACATTTTCTACCAATGGAGTTACAATAAATGGTATTTATGGTATTCCAATTATTGGATTTGGCCCGGGAAATGAAGTAATGGCTCACGCTCCAAACGAAAAAGTTCCTGTTGACGATCTTGTTAAAGCCAGTGCATTTTATGCTGCTTTTGCATATTTGATTTAATAGAAATAAAAAAAAATCAGAAACAATAAAATAATGGATATAATAAAAAATATAGAAAAAGTAGAAAGCCTAAACACTAATTTGGCAGGAAAAGATTTTCTACTAACATGGGAGAAAAGCGAAGCAGAACTTGAAACAATTTTAACTGTAGCACAGATTTTAAAAGACCTCAGAAGTAAGAACATATCACCAAAAGTTTTCCAATCAGGACTTGCCATTTCACAGTTCAGAGATAATTCAACACGTACAAGATTTTCCTACGCTTCGGCGGCAAATTTACTGGGATTGGAAGTTCAGGATTTAGATGAAAGTAAATCACAAATTGCACATGGAGAAACCGTAAGAGAAACAGCAAACATGATTTCTTTTTTAGCTGATTTTATAGGTATTAGGGATGATATGTTTTTGGGTGAAGGTAATAAATATATGCGTGAAGTTGGACAAGCTCTTGATGACGGATATTCTCAGGGTGTATTGCCTGTAAGGCCCGGAATCATAAACCTTCAATGTGATATAGATCATCCAACACAATCTATGGCTGATTTGTTGCATTTAAAAAATGAATTTGGTTCGCTGGAAAATTTAAAAGGGAAAAAGATTGTTATGAGCTGGGCATATTCTCCCAGTTATGGGAAGCCTCTTTCTGTCCCTCAGGGAATCATAGGACTAATGTCACGATTTGGTATGGATATTGAACTGGCTTATCCTGAAGGCTATGAACTTATTCCGGAGGTTGAACAACTTGCAGCCAAACAGGCTAAAGCAAGCGGGGGAAGCTTTCACATAAGTCATTCCATGAAAGATGCACTGAAAGATGCAGATATTGTTTACCCCAAAAGCTGGGCACCCTATCATATCATGCAAAAACGTACCGAGCTGCTTAAAGCCGATAATCATCAAGGGTTGAATGCTTTGGAGAAAAGTTGTCTGGCAGAAAACGCACATCATACTGATTGGGAATATGATGATGAAAAAATGAAATTAACAAAAAATAGCGATGCCTTATATATGCATTGCCTTCCGGCAGATATTTCCGGGGTTTCCTGTGAAAAAGGAGAAGTTGCCAGTGATGTTTTTGATAAATACAGAACTAAAACCTATATGGAAGCTGGCTATAAACCTTACATTATTGCTGCGATGATGTTCACACAAAAATTTAAGAACCCTGCCAAAGTGTTAAATGAAATAATGACAAAAAATAATAAGAGAGTTCTATATTAATTTGGATTGAATAAATCTATAATAATTGCAATAAAAAACGAACTACCTAAAACAGATAGTTCGTTTTTTTATATAATTTACTTTTGCATATTTTTCCACAAACGCTTTGCCTGTTCACTGGCAAACGCCATAACATCAGATTCATCAACAGTCATCATTTTTCTGTCTTTCATAATTACCTTTCCATCGGAAATAACGTGGCTGACATCAGCAGCCTGAAATCCAAAAACAAAATGACCTAAAAAGTTATTTTGATTTATTGGAGTGGGACTTTTATAATCGAGGATAACCAGGTTATTATCTCCATCTCCTGAAAATTGATTTGTTTCCAGATAATTATGGACATTCCTAAAGCGATTATATATTCCCTGAAAATCAATTGAATCAAATGATTGCCCCACAAAAAAAGCTTGTTGTGCACTCCTAAGCATATCGCTATGCATACCATCAGTTCCCAGCATAATTCGGTTACCCAACCCCTCTCCATTAAAAAAGCCTACATTATTATTAAGATTGCTTTCCGTATTCTGGACAACAAAAGCCTTAGATTTTTCTATTTGCTTTTTTTCACTTTTAGACAAATGTAAACAATGGGCAAGAATAGTTTTTGAAGATTCCAACACACCATAATCTGACAACCTGTCGACAATTCTTTTTCCATAATGAACTAACGAATGATCCTGGTCATAACGATCTTCAGCTACATGAATATGAAAACCAGACCGGTATTTTTCCATTAGGTCGGCGGCCTTTCGCATAGTACGGTCTCCAACAGTAAAAGAAGCATGTAAACCAATCAATCCCTGATTATTTTGAAGAAATTTTTCAGTTTCTGCCAGACCTGAATCAGCTTTATCAAGTCCGTCTCTATCAGTTATCTCATAACACAGTAAATGTCCCAATCCCACTTTATTCAAT
>WGGC01000004.1 GCA_015491905.1 Bacteroidales bacterium
CCAATTCTATATTGCATTTTCTATATTATATTATTCTACAAAAGTAGATATATTATTTAAATAGAAGCATATTTTTATTTGTTAAATTAGAATAAATATAAATAAGAAAATTTTATTTTTTCAGGTGATCTATAATTATAACATAGAAAGATTGTAAATATTGGAATTTTAATGCAAAAAGTAAAAAAAGAAACTTATTTTTGCTATAAACAAAAAAAGATTTGAAAGATTTTAAAATACCGTGGATAGTTTGGCTGACAGTATGGGCACTGTTTCTTTGGTTATCGTACGATATGTTAACCAAATTTAGAAATTATTTATATCCGATTAGCCTTGGTGGTCTTTTTGCCTATTTACTATTTCCAATTGCTAACTTTCTAGAAAAAAAGAAAATCCCAAGAATAGCTGCGAATATTATTAGTATTTTAATTGGTGTTACTGTTTTTTTGGGGATTGCTTTTATTATTTATAAACAAATGGGATTGTTTTTAGAGGATCTTCCACAGATGCAAGCTGTTGCATCTCATAATATTAATGAGATATTTAAACATGTAACCTCATTTACCGGTATTAAATCTACAGATTTTAAAGATCAGGTTAAATTATTGGCAAGAAACTTATTGAGTTTGAGTGGGTCTAATTTTAAAAATACATTTACTCATACCTTTCAAACTGTTTTTACTATTGGAATAATGCCTGTTTATGTATTTTTTCTTTTATTTTATAGAAATAAGTTTCATGATTTCATTTTAATGATGGTAAAAAAAGACCAATTAAAACGAACAACAAAAATTATCGATGAAATAAATAAAGTTTCTGTATATTACATGACGGGAGTGTCCAAGGTTGTTTTTATTTTAATGATTTTAAACAGTACCGGATTTTCCATAATCGGTTTAAAACATGCCATATTTTTAGGGATTTTAGCTGCCTTAATGAATTTTATTCCTTACTATGGAACTATTATTGGATATTTATTTCCTATGTTTATAGCTGTATTTACAATGAGTTCACCAATTTATGCTCTTTGGGTATTTCTTCAATTTATTGTTGTTCAGTTTACAGAAAATAATATTCTTACACCTAATATTGTTGGTTCTCATGTTAAGATAAATCCTTTTATGATTATTCTTGCCATTACTTTTGGAGGATTTATTTGGGGATTGCCGGGGATGTTTATTGCAGTACCTATAACTGCAATACTTAGAGTTATAGGTGAGAATATTCCTGAATTACAGCCAATAGGTTATTTGCTGGGATCTGGTGGTGCTGAAGAACATAGTATAACCAGAAAAAAAATTTCAAATTTTTTTAATAAAATATTTAAATAATAAGACTATGTTAAGACATATTGTAATGATGAAGTTTAAAGATACGGAACCTGTTGATGATCTTCGCAATGAGTTTAAAAATAACTTGTTAGGTTTGGTAGATTCTATACAAGAATTGAAAAGAATGGAAGTAGGACTAAATATTAATACAGGTAAATCTGCATTTGATTTAGTGTTAACCGCCGACTTTGTTGATGAAGAAGGATTAAATGCTTACAGAGTACACCCGGAGCATGTTAAAATTTTAAATAAAATGAAAAAGGTTGTTGAAAAAACAGCTGCTGTGGACTATATTTTTGAATAAAAAAAGCAGCCTTTAATAGCTGCTTTTTATAAATTTATCTAAAAAAATCTTTTACTCTGTAACCTCAACTGCTACTTCATCACTCTGCCATAATCCGTGTTTAGTGCAAAACGCCATAGCTGTTAATTTCATGTTTTTCTTGGGAACAATATGAAAATCCACTTCAACATGTCCTGGCTTATTTCCTAATGCACCAGCAACAAAAGTCGCTTCTGCAAGATTATTTTCTCCATCCCATAGCTGTACCCATGCTATATAATGATCAAAATCATCGGGATGTGGATATTGGTCACCTAATTTTACGGTTACTTTAAATTTCTCTCCTTTTTTAGCTGTTTTTTCACAGTGAATAAAAGGTGAATGTCTGTCAATGTAATCTTTTTTTGCTTCTCTGTCAATTGTCGAAATATCGACGTATCTGTTGATTTTCATGATTTAATTATTTAAAACGATTATTAATAATCAAAAGTATAAAATTTTTTTATTAAAAAGGCTGTTTTAACGTTTTTTAATTTGGTTTATCTTTTAAAGTTGAGATGTATTGAAATTCAGGATTATATTAATAAATTTGAAAAGTAGTGTGTTTTATGAATCATTATGTGGTTTTGACTCTGCTTTTGGCTTTGCCATATCATTTTCATTTAAAATTTCCACTTCTGTGGAATCGCTCATTCCCATATCGGATAATAATTTTTGTTGCAGGGTGGCCACAGAGATGTCGTGCCTCAGGTTTCCATGCACACAATAGGATATTTGTCCTGTTTCTTCTGATACAACAATGGCAATGGCATCAGATATTTCTGAAATTCCAATAGCTGCCCGGTGTCGCAACCCGGCATAGCGCGGTAATTTTCTTTTTGTTACAGGAAGAACACATCCTGCAGATTTTATTTTATTTTGTGAAATTACCATTGCTCCATCGTGTAAAGGACTATTTTTAAAAAATATATTTTCTATTAGAGGGCTACTAATTACACCGTCGATTATTACACCAGTTTGTGTAATTTCCAAAAGTTCATGTTGCCTTGAAACAACAATTAAAGCACCTTGTTTGATATTACTCATATGTTGACATGCCACAACGATTGGATCTATATCTAATTCAAATGTTGAGGGAAACCACCGTTTAAAATAAGTTGACCATTTGCTGTTTTCGTTTAAGAATGCTGGATTTCCCAATGCTAACAGAAACTGTCTGATTTCAGGTTGAAAAATAATTATAAGTGCAATAACCCCAACACTTATAAATGCTCCAAAGATATCAGAAAGCAATTCCATTTTTAATAAATAGGTTATCTTCCATAGAAGGAAAAAAGCTACTAAACCTATAAGAATGTTTATTGCCGCTGTTCCTTTAAGTAACTTATATAATGCAAACAACAAAACAGCTACAAGAAAAATATCAAGTATGTCTAATATTCTTAGATGAATGAAAAAGCTGGCTAATATCATTTATTTTTTTTCAAATTTAAAAATTATTCCCGAATTAATGTGTAGTTTAATCTATACATAGTGAACTATTGTGATTTATGTTTGTATAATAACTTACAATGTCAATGGCCTGTTTTGCTTCTTTTACATCATGAACCCTTAAAATATTTGTCCCGTTTAACAGTGCAATTGTATGAAGAATAGTAGTTCCATTCAATGCTTCTTCAGGATTAGTGTTCAAGATTTTGTTTATCATTGATTTACGTGATATTCCGGTTAAAATAGGGTAGTTATCTGAAGATATTTTTTTAAGGTTATGGAGTAATTTATAATTACACTCTAATGTTTTTCCAAACCCAAATCCAGGATCTAAAATAATTTTATTTAAACCTAAACTGTTTAATCTTTTTATATTTTCAGTAAAAAACGAAGATACGGTTTTTATAATGTCATTACTAATTGGATGTTTTTGCATATTCTCCGGGGTACCATAAATATGCATTAATACATATGGAATATCATAATGTGCAATTGTCTTAAACATTTCATTATCAAATTGGCCGCCTGAAATATCATTAATACAAGATGCTCCTTCCTCAATACATATTTTTGCCACTTTACTCCTGTATGTATCGATTGAAATTATTATTTCAGGAAAATATTTTATAAGTTTTTTTAAAACGGGAAGTAACCGGTCTAATTCTTCTCTCTCTGTTATTTGAAAAGCCCCCGGTCGTGTTGAAACTGCACCTATGTCAATAATATCGGCGCCTCCCAAAAGCATTCTTTCAGTTTGTTTAATTGCTCTGTCTATGGATGAAAATTTCCCACCATCAAAGAATGAATCAGGGGTTAGGTTTAATATCCCCATAATTTTGCATGTGGAAAAATCCATAATAACTTTCCCGAAATTAATAGTCATAGTTTTTCTAAAAGTACTATTTTTATTGCTCATAATTTTACATGAAAGAAATTGCTATATTTTTGGCAAAGATAAAAAACTCAAATTGAAAATATGATTGAAAATACCGCTAAGCAATTTGAAACTGTGATAAATCAATGTCGTAATGTTTTTGAAAGTAAACTTAAAGATTACGGCGTATCTTGGAGAATATTTAGAACCTCAAGTCTCACTGATCAAATATATATAAAAGCCAACAGAATTAGAAGTATTCAGAAAAAAGGAGCACAAAAAATAGATGAAGGTATTGTTTCTGAATTTATTGGGATAGTTAACTATGCAACTATAGCCCTTATTCAACATGATTTGGGAGAAGCTGATGATCCGGATATGAGTGATGAGAAAGCGCTAAAATTATATGACGAATATTTGCATAAGGCAAAAGACCTGATGTTGAATAAAAATCATGATTATGATGAAGCATGGCGAAATATGCGAATTTCTTCTCTTACCGATATTATATTGGTGAAACTTTTGCGAATAAAACAAATCGAGAATAATGAAGGGAAAACATTAGTATCTGAAGGTTTAGATGCTAATTATTATGATATTATAAATTATGCTGTTTTTGCTTTAATTAAGCTAACTCTGGAAAAAGATTCCCGGTAACACATATCTTTAAAAATGGGAAATTATCTGGTTAAAAGATTACTTTATGGATTTCTTGTATTATGGGGTGTAGTAACATTGGTTTTCTTTTTGTTTAATATGCTTCCTGGTGATGCTTCAAGAATGTTATTAGGCCAGAGGGCAGATATCTCATCTGTTAATGCCATTAAAAAAGAATTAGGATTAGATAAACCACCGGTTATTCAATACCTTAATTTCTTAAATGACTTATCGCCAATTTCTATTCATAACAATGTAAACCCGAAAAGTTATTGGTTCCTGAATCCTGACAAATATCCTCATGCAATAAAGTTAATTAGATTAAAAAACTCTGTTATTGTACTTAAAACTCCCTTTCTAAGGAGATCTTTTCAAAGTAAACGATTAGTGACTTCTATCATTGAGCAGGCTTTTCCCAAGACTTTTATTTTGGCTACAACATCTATAATTATTGCGATAATTCTTGGGTTCTTTCTGGGTATTCCGGCTGCAATTTATAAGGATAGCTTTTATGACAGGTTTATTATGACTATTTCTTCGTTTGGAATGTCTGTTCCATCATTTTTTGCAGCAATTTTTATTGCCTGGCTATTTGGTTTCGTCTGGCATCATTTTACCGGTCTTTCTATGTTTGGAAGTTTATATTCTGTAGATCCGTATACAGGAGCAGTATATGTTAATTTAAAAAATCTTATTCTTCCGGCAATTACTCTTGGTATTAGGCCTCTGGCAGTTATAGTGAGTCTTGTAAGAAGTTCCTTATTGGAAGTTATGTCACAGGATTATATACGAACAGCTTACGCCAAAGGATTAAGCCGCCAAAGAGTTATTCTAAGACACGCATTAAGAAATGCTTTAAATCCACTTATAACAGCAGTATCCGGATGGTTTGCATCTTTATTGGCAGGAGCTGTTTTTGTTGAATATGTTTTTGATTGGAAAGGTATTGGCTTGGTTATGGTTAATGCTTTGGAGAAATATGATTTACCGGTGGTAATGGGAGTGGTACTCTTTATTGCAATTTTACTCATTTTGATAAACATTTTAGTTGATATAACTTATGCTATATTAGATCCCAGAGTAAAATTCTCATAAAAAAAGGAGGTTGTTTTTAACACAACCTCCTTAAATATAAAATATTAGTCAAATTTTATAATTTGAAAATCATACGGCCAAAAATAAACCTTCCGCCAATACCAAATTGCAAGGCGGCTCTTGGATAAATAAACCTGCCGGAACTTGTATTTGCAGCAATATTTTTGTCAGGATAAATATCGAATAAATTATTTGCTCCTATTGTGATTTCAAGCGATTTTGACATCTTGTAACCTATGGATAAGTCTGTAATAATTTTTGCTCCATACACTTGCATGTTTGCAGGTGTATTAGTTGGATTGGTAACTTTCCCAAAATAAACATTTCGCAAGAAAAATACCATTTTATTGTAGGTTAAAGTGTTAGATAAATTGATTTTTGTATGAGGCACGGCGTCTTCTAAAAAAATCCTGGACCTTTGGTCAAAATAAGTACTTGCCTGGCCAGATTGTTCAAGAATTTTAGATGCATGAATACTACCAATTTGTTTGGTTCTGGAAAATGTTGCGGTCAGGCTGTTTTTTAAATGCATGTCAGGACTCAGATCTAAATTATTTTCCAAAACTATATCAATACCTTCAGACCTTGTGTCAATTGCATTTGCAAAGAATGCAGCTCTGGTGGCATTAGCAGCACGAAACAGACTTACCAGTTGAGGTGTTGTTGCTTTAAAGGTTCCTGTTAAAACAATACGGTTCTGAATCCATACCATATAACCATCAACAGTTATTTTTAATGCAAGTTGAGGAACTTTTCCTGTAAAACCGACACTAAAAGCTTGTGATGTCTCTTGTTTTAATTTTGGAATCCCCAAAGCTTTAGCAACCTTACTGTCATTTGCAAACAAACCGACTTCATAAGGAATACCATCTACAAATAAAGTGGATGTTGAATTAAAATAGATTTGTTGTAAAGACGGAGCTCTAAACCCTGTGTTTACAGAAGCTCTTAAATTTAAATTTTGACTTGCTTTTAACCTTGTAGCAATTTTCCAGTTAAATGTGGAACCAAAATCACTATAATTTTCAAATCGTGCAGCAACATCAACAAGTAAGGATTTAGAAAAATTAGTTTCAACATCTGCATATGCCGCAACGCTGCTTCTATATTTATTAACTTCGTTCCCTGGTCTGAACCCCGGAAATACTTGTGCTCCACCTGGTCTGGGACTACCAAAAAAATCAGTTGGTATTACCTGCCATGGTCGTGTTACTACTTGTAATGCAGTGTCATATGTTGCATAAGAAGCTACTTCTCCGGCATATATTTGATAGTTCTCTAATCTAAATTCTCCACCATAAGCAACGCTTACACCAGACAATATATTACCAAACTGTTTGTCAATATCAAGGTTAGTAGTGTTTTGCATAAAGCTAAAACCACCTGAATTGAAGGATGTTTTAGAGGCACTTTGCATAGATGCATTTAAAGAATGTGCTACTGTATAAAACATAGAGTTCTTACCCCATGTATTACTGAAATCAATATTCCAGCCATTGGCTAATCCTTTAATACCAAATGTTAATGAATTGTCTTTAATATCAGTTTGAATTTGAGGTAAAAAACCATTAATATAAATAGGAGTATAAGTACGGTTTTGATAGGGGAGGCGGTAAAACCCTGCTGCATCACCTTTTCTGTAGTTTGAGCCTCCATATGCGTAAAAAGAAGTTCCATTCCTATCAACAGGAACAGCCATATTAAAAAATATTTTTCCTCCTCTAAGTGCCGACTGTCCAACACGCATGGCAAAATCTCTACGTGTTAGTCCTCTTTCTAATAATTCTGCATTGGTAACATCTCCCTTTAAAAGGTTTTGTAATTGTGCTTTTGTCGTTGCTGCAGCTATTTGAGCTTTTGTTGCCGCATCAAAAACACTGGATTGCTGTGCATAATATCTGATCTGATCAAGTGTTAAATGTGCAATGTCAACACCGGCTTTATGTGCATTCCATTCTACAGCATTATAGCCGTTGAATATTTTACCATAATAGTCTCCCATTCTGCTAAAATAATTTCGATAGTTAAATTCTCCGGTCATATTAATAAAACCACCTCTTTTACCTAAAGCGATACCATAATTAACACTTACATTAGTCATTGGACCATCAACACCACCGGTAAGGTAATTGGCATTTTTAGTAAAATGAGCCCCTGAAGTTACATTAACAGCAAGTTTGCCGGTTGATTTTGAAAGAATAATGTTTATTACTCCTGCAATGGCATCAGAACCATATTGTGCAGATGCTCCATCTCTTAATATTTGTATGTTAGAAATAGCTGCTGCAGGAATTGTATTCATATCAGTACCAACATTTCCTCGTCCAAATGTTCCATTTACATTTATTAAAGAAGAAGGATGCCTTCTCTTTCCATCAATTAATACAAGAACCTGGTCAGGACCTAAACCACGTAAAGATGCCGGATCCACTTCATCTGTACCATCAGAAATAGTCTGGGTATTTGAGGTGAAAGAAGGAGCAGCATAATTTAACATTTGGTTAAGTGAAACTTGCGGGGTAACACTTTGAATTGACTTAATGTTTATGATATCAACCGGTACCGGTGTCTCAATTGCTGTTCTACCTGCAAAACGAGTTCCGGTAACAACAACTTCATTCAGCGCAACACCAGATTTAAGAACTATATCAATTGTATGAGCATCACCAACTTTAACAGTTTGAGTGTTAAAACCAATATATGAAAACTGTAAAGTTTCACCTTTGGAAGCACGGATGCTGTATTTACCTTCAGTATTTGTTGTGGTACCTCTGGTAGTACCTTTAACTAAAACACTTACGCCTGGTAATGGTTGCCCTTTATCATCTTTAACAACTCCGTTAATCTGAAATGTTTGGGCAAAAACACTTCCGGCAAAAAGAGCTAAAATTACAAATAAATAAAGTTTTCTTTTCATAACGCATAAAAATTTAGTGAATAATAAAATAAAAATTAAAAAAAAGTATAAAGAACTCTATTTTTTGAAAAACTGTAATTTTGTGATAAATATGACTGTTGTTTCAATTAGTAATTTTCCTTCAAGTCTATTCAAATATAAAAAAATATTGTATTAGTTCAAATCAATTGTCTGTGATTCAATAATATCAAAGTAGATTTTGAATAGATGCTTACTATTTTAAAAGTTTTTTGAATGATTGTGAAAGATTCACTATTTCAAGGAATGAAGTTATATTGAAATTTTATATTATGGATGAAATTTTAAAATAAAAAAAATAAAAAAAATTATTATAGGCTTTAAATTGTGGTGATAATTATGGGTGCTTGTTAATTTCAGACTTACGTATGCCTATTTATTTTTAAAAAAATAGCATATTATAATTTAATATATTAATATATGTTAAAATTAGAATTTATTTTTTTTTCTTTTAAATTAATAATAGCTTGATTTTCAAACTAAAAAGGTTTTTTAGAATTTGTAATAAGAACTTTTTTTTCTCGTTTTTTTATAATGGATAAATAAAATTTAATCTATGACTATTTAAAGGTTTGTATTATTATTTAATTTGACTGTTATTATTATAATACTACCTAAATATCAGTAACTTGATTGTAATAGTTATAATAGTAAAAAAGTACCTAATTAGGAGAAAAATAAAAACAATTTTTTATAAAAATGGCTATAAAAACTTAAAATATACTATTTTAAAACTGAAAGAAAAGTAAAAATATTTAGTATATATTTTTTATTTGATCTTTTAATTTTTTAAACGCTTTAACTATAGGATGTTTAGTGGAAAAGATAGAGCTTCCGGCTACCAATACATTGGCTCCGTGTTCAATAATCTGTAAAATATTATCTTCATTTACACCTCCGTCAACTTCAAGTAAAATTTCTTTTCCTGTAAGTTCTAACATTTCTTTTGCTTTAGATAACTTATATAATCCATGAGGAATAAATTTTTGTCCTCCGAAACCTGGATTAACAGTCATTATTAATAACAAGTCAATATCATATAATACATTTTCAATAGTTGTCAGTGATGTTGCCGGATTTAGGGCCACACCTGCTTTTACCCCTAACTGATGAATTTGTTGGAGTGTTCTGTGTAAGTGAATGCAGGTTTCTTGATGAACTGTAATAATTGAAGCTCCTGCTTTAGCATATTTTTCTATTGATAGTTCAGGATTTTCAATCATCAAATGAACATCAAGAGGTAAAGATGTTATTTTTTTTAATGAAGAAACGATATTAGGACCAAAGGTTAAGTTAGGCACAAAATGCCCATCCATTACATCAACATGAATATAGTCAGCCCCACTTTCTTCAACAATACGAACTTGTTCTTTTAAATTAATCAGATCTGCTGAGAGAATGGATGGGGCTATTTTTATATTTTTCATGTATTTAAAATTTTTTATTATATTGATAATGAGGAAAATAGAAATTTCCTTCACTCATGGAACCGTTTTACTCTCCCATGAATTTTTTTAATCATTTTCCTTGCCCTGTGAAATAGCAAAAATTTCAAAGGGTGAATGTAATTTATGATTAACAAAATTCATGATTGTTTCATCTGTTTATAATTTTATATTTCATTGGCCACATAGAGTTTATCATGAATTGATAATTAATATATGATTTAATAATTATTTATTTGTTAACGATTCATATTAACTTAATCAGGTAATTTATCAAGAATTTCTTTAGACAAATTTTCAGGGGTAAAACCAAATACTTTTTCTAGTTCTCCTGCCGGTGCAGATTCTCCAAAATGATTCAATCCAAAACTCCAGCCTTGTGCTATATATTTTCCCCATCCAAAAGTGCTTGCAGCTTCAATGCTAATCCTATACTTTGCTTCCGGAGGTAAAACTTTACTTTTATATTCTTCCGGTTGTGCGTCAAATAATTCCATTGAAGGCATGCTTACAACTCTTACCTTTTTATTTTTCAATAAATGGGCGGTTTTTAATGCAAGGTGAACTTCCGATCCTGATGCAATTAATAATATTTCTGGGGTTTCATATTCATTACCATAAATAATGTAAGCGCCTCTTTTAACTTTATTATAGATGTCTTTAGTTTTTAGAACAGGTAATGCTTGACGAGTTAAAGCTAAAGCCACCGGTTTATCTTTAATTTCAAAAGATAATTTTATAGCCATTGCGGTTTCATTTGCATCCGCCGGTCTAATAACAACCATATTAGGAATAGCTCTTAACCCGGCTAATTGCTCAACGGGCTGGTGAGTTGGCCCATCTTCTCCAACATAAAAAGAATCATGGGTATAAACATATAAAACAGGTAAATGCTGCAAAGCAGAAAGTCGCATAGCGGCTTTGGCATAATCAGAAAAGACAAGAAAAGTTGCTCCAAAAGGTTTAAATGCCCCATGAAGAGCAATTCCGTTTAGGATAGTTGCCATTGGAAATTCCCTTACGGCAAATGCGATATTTCTTCCTTTTCTATGGTCTTTAGTAAAATCGCCAACTAAGTCTGCATAGGCTTTTGTTTGGTTTGATGGTTCTAAATCGGCGGAACCTCCAATAATTTTTTGTGACTGCTCAGCAAATGAAGCTAATATTTTACCAAAAGCCGCCCTGGTAGCAATTTTTTCAACTGATCTAAAATCAGGAGTATTTAATTTGCCTGCTATATGGTTATCTTCAAAAAATGATTCCCATTTTGCTGGAAATGTATCACTGGTTTTAATTTTTTTATCAAAATTGTTTTGCCAACGTTTACATTTCTTTTGCATTTCCTCTCTATGTTCATTAAAATATGAATATACACTATCTGGAACATAAAAGGATTTATCCTTGGGAAGGCCAAATTTTTCTTTTGTAGCAGCAATTTCCTCATCAGAAAGAGGTGCTCCATGTGTATGATAATCTCCTTCTACATGAGCAGCTCCTTTAGCCATCGTTGTATGACCAATAATTATTGTAGGTTTGTTTTTTTCTTCTCTGGCTTGGTTTAATGCCAAAGTAATTTGAACATGGTCATTTCCATTAATTTCAAGAACTTGCCAGTTAAATCCCTGAAAAACTTTTTCAATATCTGTTTCATCAGCTCTTGAAGTATTTCCAGAAATTTGGGCATTATTTTTATCATAAAAAACAATTAATTTTCCCAGACCTAAATGTCCGGCTGTAGCAGCTGCACCCAATGCAACCGGCTCCTGGAAGTCACCGTCTCCGGCCAAAACATATGTATAATGATCAATAATTTCTTTACTTAATCTGGCACTTAAAGCTGCCTCTGAAATAGCCATTCCTACACCCATGCCGACTCCTTGTCCCAAAGGGCCGGTAGAAGCATCTACACCATCAGTAAGCCCATATTCAGGATGTCCGGGTGTTTTACTGTTAAGTTGGCGGAATTGTTTTAATTCCTCCATAGATAATCGCCCTTGAAGATGGAGTAGAGCATACAAAAGCATACTTTCATGGCCCGCAGATAAAACAAATCGATCTCTGTTAATCCATTGAGGATTATCAGGGTTATAATTAAGATAATATCTGAAAAGAATATACGCCATATCTGTTGAAGACATTGCACCTCCGGGATGACCGGAGTTTGCCTTACTTACACCATCCATTATTAAACTTCTTATAACGGCTGTGGATTTTTTATCTAATTCTGAGGAAAGGTTCATTAATTTTTTGTTTAGTGTATATAATAGATGCAAAAGTAAACACTTTTTATAAAATTTTATACTTAAAAATAGTATATTGAAAAAAGAATTTAGTTAATTTTGAGAAAAGTTAAGAAAATGGAATCAAAAGTTATTCTTATAACCGGTTCTACTGATGGAATTGGAAAACAAACGGCTTTTGAATTGGCTAAAAAGGGTCATACAATTATAGTACATGGTAGAGAAAAGCAAAAAAGCCAAAGGATTGTTAAAGAAATCAAAAGTAAAATTCATGGAGCCATTGTAGAAAGTGTATCTGGTGATTTATCAGATTTTTCTCAAATAAAAAATTTTTGTAACAACATTAAAGAGTATTATAGTAAACTTGATGTCTTAATTAATAACGCCGGGGTTTTTGAAAATAATCGTGTGATTCTTCCAAATGGGTTTGAGAAGACTTTTATGATTAATTATTTATCTCATTTTTTTATTACTCTTCAGTTACTGGAGTTATTAAAAGAAACTCCCAATTCAAGGATTGTGAATGTAAGTTCTATGGCTCAATCTGGAAGTATTGATTTTGATAATTTAAATGGAGAGAAATATTATGATCCTTATAATGCTTATGCAGTTTCAAAACTGGAAAATATTCTTTTTACATATAAGCTTGCCCGTTTATTAAAAAATAAGCAGCCAATTGTAAATTGTTTGCACCCTGGAGTAATAAAAACAAAACTTTTAATTGCCGGATGGGGTATGGGAGGTGCAAATTTACATACCGGAGCTCAGGAGTTGGTTTATTCAGCTTTGTCGGAAGATATGAACAATAAAACGGGCTTATATATGGTTAATCAAAAACCAATGCGTTCTGCTACTATAAGTTATGATAAAAAAATTCAAGACAGATTATGGGATATAAGTTTAACACTTACAGGGCTATCTTAAACTAATCATTTTTGCAAGCTCTTCTTCTGAAATTATTGGAATACCCAATCTGTCTGCCTTTTCTTTTTTTACCGGTCCCATATTATTTCCGGCAATAATATAATTTGTACGAGATGAAATACTACTTACAATTTTACCTCCGTTATCTTCTATTATATTTTTTATCTCATCTCTCGAATAGTTTTTAAAAACTCCGGATACAACAAATTGCAAATCCTTTAATTTATCACTGGTTTTAGTTTTTTTTATGTCTGTTTCAATAGAAAATTGAATTCCTTTTGCTTTTAATCTATTAATGATGTTTATATGTTCCTTTTTAGAGAAATATTCTACTATTGATTGGGCAATTTTATCACCAATTTCATCTACGTTAATTAGTTCATCATAAGTAGCATTCATTAATGTATCGATATTTTTATAGTGATAAGCTAATTTTTTTGCAACTGTTTCTCCAACATATCTAATTCCTATAGCATACAAAACTCTGGGAAAAGGAACAGATTTAGATTGTTCTATGCCATTCAAAATATTTTGAGTTGTTTTTTCTCTAAAAGAAATCTTTTTACTTTTTTTACCTTCTGTTGAAGAAATAATCTTTTCAAGTCCTATTAGCATGTCAAATGTTAAATCATATAAATCAGCAATATTACTTACTAAGTTGTTATCATAAAGCATTTCTATTTTACCTTCGCCTAAACTATTTATATTCATAGCCTTACGAGATATAAAGTGTTCTAGTTTGCCTTTAATCTGAGGTGGACATCCTTCTTCATTGGGGCAGTACCATGCTGATTCACCTTCTTTTCTTACGAGTGGAGTTCCGCATTCGGGACAGTTTTTAATAAATTTTACTTGTAATGCATCTTTTGGTCGTTTATTAAGATTAACACCAACAATTTTTGGAATTATTTCTCCACCTTTTTCCACATAAACAGTATCGCCAATTCTTACATCAAGTTGAGCTATAATATCTGCATTATGTAAACTGGCTCTTTTCACGGTAGAACCGGCAAGCTGTACAGGTTTTAAGTTTGCTACCGGAGTCACTGCTCCCGTTCTTCCTACTTGATAATCAATAGATAATAATTTAGTTTCTACTCTCTCTGCTTTAAATTTATAGGCTATTGCCCAACGAGGAAACTTTGCTGTATAGCCTAGTTGTTCTTGTATTTTTAAATCGTTTACTTTTATAACTATACCGTCAATATCAAAAGGCAGGTTGTAACGTTCTTTATCCCAGTCATCTATAAATTCAAATATCTCATTAATATTTTTACAAAGAGCCATATGGTTAGAAACACGGAATCCCCATTTCTTAGCATTTTGCAATAATTCGTAATGGGTGTTAATTCCTTCAATTTTTATAGGTATGTAATAAAAGAATGCCTCTAATCCTCTGTCGGCAACTTCATTAGGATCTTGTAATTTTAGCGATCCTGCAGCTGCATTTCTTGGGTTTGCAAATGGAGTTTCTCCAATTTCTTCTTTTTCTTTGTTAAGGCGTTCAAAAACTTTGTGAGGCATATAAATTTCACCCCTTATTTCAAGGGTTTCCGGATAATTACCTCTAAGCTTTAGTGGAATACTTTTAATAGTTTTTACATTATTTGTTACATCGTCGCCTTTTTCTCCATCTCCTCTGGTAACGGCTTGAAAAAATATCCCATTACTATAGGAGAGACTTATGGATAGTCCGTCAAATTTTAACTCTGTAACATATTCAGGTTCAAAGCCAATAGTTTTTTTTATTCTGTTTGTGAATTCGTACAAATCTTCTTTAGAATAACTATTAGAAAGAGATAGCATCGGTATAGAATGGCGAACTGTTTTAAAATCTTTTGTTGGTTCTCCACCTACTCGTTGGGTTGGAGATTCAGGCAAACGGAATTGAGGAAATTCATTTTCCAGTTTTTCCAATTCTTTTAATTTCATATCGAAATCAAAATCAGAAATTTTAGGTTGGTTTAAAACATAGTAATAATAGTTATAGTCATTTAACTGTTTAGTCAAAGAAATAATCTTTTTTTTTGCTTCTTCCGGAGTCATGATAAATTTTTTATATAAACTATATTTTTTCACGGTTTAGAGGCATTGTCATGCAGCGGGCACCACCTCCGCCACGGGATAGTTCATCACCTTTTATGGTTATTACTGCTTTTTTATAGTCGTTAATGTTTACTTTGCCGGTAGCAATATCATTGGCACTTATAACTTCATAACCATTTTTGTTTAGTGCATCAATTGTGCGTATATTTCTTTCATAACCAATTACCTTTCCGGGTTCAAGTGAAAAGAAATTAGCCCCGCTTTGCCATTGCTCACGTTCCATAATATACAAATCGTTATTTCCTCCGCAGTTTATAGGGTTTAAATCTATTCCAAGTTTTTTCAGTGATTTCAGTAAATTCTTTTCTTCTTTAATACTTTTAACTTTATCACCGTCAATGGTAATATGTATGGTAAAATGTTTTTTTGAATGTAATATCAAGGGTTCATAAATCATACATTGATCTCTGTCTAAAAGTGTGAAGGTCATATCAAGATGTATAAATGACTCGGGGTTTTTTGGTAATTCCTGTACTAACAAATGTTTTTCTCCAGGATATGTTTTCAAATGCTCAATTAAACTGTCTATCCCCTGAGTAGATGTCCGGTTGCCATTTCCGACAACAAATATATTTTCGGAGGCTATAATTACATCCCCCCCTTCAATAGTTCCTTTTTCAGATTTATCATAGTTTAAAATTGGATTTACAACAGTGGTTTCAAAATCATTATGAAATTTAAAAATAGTTTCCATAATCATTGCTTCTCTATCTCTTACAGCATTAGCCATTTTGCTAATCATAATTTGTTTTCCCATAGAAAAACTGGCATCTCTGGTAAAAAAAAAGTTTGGCAATGGATGGATACTGTATCGTTCGTTATCAAGAAAATGAGTTAAGTTATTCTTGATCATGGGAACTCCTTCAATTAATTGTTTGGCAAGTGATTCGGCACTTTGTTCTGAAAGAATTTGGCAAACTTCGGGAGAAGGGTGCTTTATCTTTTCTGTACCGCATATTTTACTAAGTAAATACTGTCTTGCTTCTTCAAGATTAAGAACTTCACCAAGTAAATCTTTTACCTCAAAAACATTGGTTGATTTTTTTAAAACGGACAAAAAATCATTGTATTCCGGCGAGGCAACACTCAAATTTAAAATGTCTGAATATAGCGCCCTTTCTGCATTTTCCGGAGTCATGTTTTCTACTTCAGCACCGGGGGTATGAACCAGAACTCCGTTTAATTTCCCTATTTCTGACTGTACATTGATTGCAAATTTGTCCATTCTATAATAATTTATGGTGTAAAATATTCAAAGTTATTTCCTGTTGAAGTTAAAAATTTAATAAAATCATCATGTGTTAAAACAAGACTGGCGGTATTATCATTTGGATGAAAACTTACAAACTCTGCATTTTGTAATTGTTTGTCAATAAATATTTTAACATGTTTATCTATGTCGTTTAATAATCCAAAAGGAGAAACAGAACCCGGTTTTACTCCTAAATACTTCTCCAGCCTTTTTTCTGACGCAAAGCTCAATTTACCTTGTTTTAAAGTTTTTTCCAACTTGTGGATATTAAAAGGTGTAGTATCTTTAATGATTACAAGATAATGTTGTTTACCTTTATGATTTCTGAAAAATAGATTTTTGAAATGCATAGCATCTATATCTTTCCAATAATCTTGTGCAATATCAATAGTATCAAGGGGAGGATGCTCATAAATACGGAAATGGATTCCCATTTCTTCTAATTTCTTCAATACATGTTTTCTGTTTTCTTCCCTGTTCCGCATAAATTGAGATTTATACGCAAAAATAGGAATTTTTATCGGTAAGAAATATTACTTTCTTAATAAATAACCATGTTACAATTATAAAACTAAATAAGTATTGGTTTTATATATTATACTATTTTATTTTTTAAATACATAGCGGTATAGTTATCATTACAGTGAATCAGATTTTCCGGGGTGCCTTCAAAAAGGATATTTCCGCCTTTATTTCCCCCTTCCGGTCCCATGTCAATTACCCAGTCTGCTGATTTAATAATTTCCATATTATGTTCGATGACGATTATACTATGTCCGTTTTCTATTAAAGCGTTAAAAGATTTAAGAAGTTTACTTATATCGTGAATATGTAATCCGGTAGTAGGTTCATCAAAAATAAAAAGAGTAGAATTAACACCAGCTCCTTTTGAAAGGAAGTATGCAAGTTTTATTCGCTGAGCTTCACCACCGCTAAGGGTACTAGAACTTTGGCCTAGTTTAAGATATCCTAAGCCGGTGTCTTGAAGAGGTTTAATTTTTTCAACAATACGATTTTCAAGACTATGTGATTCCTGGCTAAAAAATTCAACAGCTTCATCAACGGTAAGGTCTAAAATGTCAGAAATTGATTTGTTTTTATATGTAATTTCCAGAACTTCTTCTTTAAAGCGTTTTCCGTTACACGCATCGCACTTTAAATATATGTCAGCCATAAACTGCATTTCGACTTTAATAACACCTTCCCCTTCACACTGTTCGCATCTGCCTCCGGGAATATTAAATGAAAAATAACCCGGTTTGTACCCTCTCATTTTGGATAGTGGTTGTCTGGAAAATAATTGTCTTATGTCATCAAAAGCTTTTAGATATGTTGCAGGATTGGATCTTGAACTTCGTCCAATGGGATTTTGATCAATATACTCTACGGCTTTAATGCGATTTGTTTCACCGCTTATCGTGGCATGAATAATTTCACCATTAGACTCTCCATTGATTTCTTGTTTTAATGAAGAATATAAAATATCTCTAACCAAAGTAGATTTTCCTGATCCGCTTACTCCGGTTACGACGGTTAATACATTAAGCGGAAACTTTACAGAGACATTAGAAATATTATGCATAAATGCATTTTTTATATGTATTGAATTGTTCCATTTTCTTCTGAATGCAGGTAATGAAATGTTCTTTCGGCCTGTAAGATAAAGGGCGGTGTAGCTGATATTGTTGGATATTAATTCTTTATAAGAACCCTCAAAGACTATCTCTCCTCCATGTTCCCCTGATTCCGGTCCAATATCAATAATTTTATCTGCTATTTTTATGATATCTTCATCGTGTTCTACTACAATTACAGTATTTCCAAGATTACGTAGATTTTTTAACACTTTTATAAGTCTTTGTGTGTCTCTCGGATGTAATCCTATACTTGGTTCATCAAGAATATACATAGACCCGACAAGAGAACTTCCTAATGAAGTAGCAAGATTAATTCTCTGCGATTCTCCTCCCGAAAGTGTTGATGAAGACCGGTTTAAAGTAAGATATCCCAACCCTACATCATTCAAAAATTGCAAGCGCTGTTTTATTTCTATTAAAAGCCGATTTGCAATTTCCATATCATGTGCAGACAATTTAAGTGTTTGAAAAAAATCAAGTAAAGCATCTAATTGCATTTCTACCAGGTCTGATATGCTTTTTCCTGCAATTTTTACATAGTTTGCGTCTTTACGTAGTCTTGTTCCATGACATTCCGGGCAAATTGTTTTTCCTCGGTATCGTGATAGCATAACACGATACTGAATTTTATAGGCTTGTTCCTCAAGCGACTTAAAGAAGTCGTTTATACCTTCAAAATATTTGTTTCCTTCCCAAAGTATTTCTTTTTGTTGTGGGGTAAGTTCAAAGTATGGTTTATGAATAGGGAAATCGAATTTATAAGCATTTCGTATTAGTTTTTCTTTCCATTCTCCCATTTTTTCACCTTTCCAGCAGGCGATAGCTCCTTCAAAAACTGAAAGCCTTGGATTCGGAACAACTTTATTCTCATCAATCCCTATTATATTTCCAAAGCCTTCACATCTTTTACAAGCTCCATAAGGATTGTTAAAAGTGAATAAATTTACTGATGGCTCTTCAAAGGTTATTCCATCAAGTTCAAACTTATTTGAAAATTCAATAGTTTCCGGCTTCTTTGTGTCCTTAACGTGTAATTTTAATATTCCATGTCCCTCATAAAATGCAGTTTGAACAGAATCTGCAACCCTTGCTTTAAAGTCAACATCTTCTTTGTTGATAATTAATCTGTCAATAATCAGAAAACAATTGTCTTTGCATTTTTTCTTTTGAAGCAGGTTCTCGATTCTTTCAATTTTGTCTTGAATTAATATTCTACTAAACCCTTGTTGCAATAAAACCTGAAATTGTTGTTCTATGGTTCTTCCCGGTGTTAATTTTAATGGTGAAAATAATAAAACTTCAGTGTTTTCAGGAAGTGACAATATAAAATTAACAACATCCGTTACGGTATGTCTTTTAACTTGTTTCCCGGATAAAGGAGAAAATGTTTTTCCTATTCTTGCAAACAAAAGTTTAAGGTATTCATAAACTTCTGTAGATGTCCCGACTGTTGATCTCGGGTTTCTGGTTTTTACTTTTTGCTCTATTGCAATGGCAGGGGCTATGCCTAATATAGCATCAACATCCGGTTTATCCATGCGTCCTAAAAATTGCCGTGCATAGGAACTAAGGCTTTCAACATACCGGCGTTGTCCATCGGCGTAGAGCGTGTCAAAGGCTAAAGAAGATTTTCCTGAACCCGACAAACCTGTAATTACAACAAATTTCTTCCGTGGTATTGAAACACTCAGGTTTTTTAAATTATTTACCCTTGCATTAACAACAATTATATTATTTTTCGTGTCAGCTTTTGAAATTTCAATCATTATAAAAAAATAAGGCACAAAATTAGAAATAAATTTGCCTTTTTAGTTTAAACAATTATATTTGCACTAACGAAATCTTAAATATTGTTAAATTTATAAGAAAGCCTATAGAATAAACGCATACTTTTTTTGATAAAATTGAGGTTATGAAAAAAGAAACTAGCGTTGAGTATCAACTCATAAAGGACTTTCTGGGCGGTGATACAGCTGCCTTACAACAACTTATAGAAAAACATAAAAACAAGGTTTTTTCTTATATTTTTATGATGGTAAAAGACAGGCATACCGCCGATGATCTTTTTCAAGATACTTTTGTTAAGGTTATAAATACATTAAAATCAGGAACATATTCTGATGAGGGAAAGTTTATTAACTGGGTGATGCGTATTGCTCATAACCTGGTTATAGATCATTTTAGGAAACAGAAAAAAGCTAATATCGCTGAATCCAGGAATGAACATTATGATTTGCTTGACCATATTGAGGTAAAAGATCGTAATGTGGAAGAAGAATGGGTAATTAATCAGATTCATAGTGATGTAAGAGGATTATTGGATCACCTCCCTGAAGAACAAAAAGAGGTTCTTTTTCTCCGTTGTTATGCAGGTTTGAGTTTTAAAGAAATATCAGAACATACTGAGGTAAGCATAAATACAGCTCTAGGAAGAATGCGTTATGCCTTGATGAACCTTCGTAAGATTATTAAAAAAAATAATATTATTTTAACCTCTTAAGTTAATCACTAACTTGTAATTTAGTTTCTAAAATTTATTTTTTCCCTATTTAGTAGTTTTAATACTTAATACAATAAAAATAAAATTGTGTCGTTATTTGATTAATAGTAATTATTCAAATTATAAACGCCTATGAAACAATATTATACTCCCGGTTCAAAATTATCTATCTCAAAAAAGAGTAATTCAGACACAAATTTTGATAAGAAAAGACTAAATCCTTCTTCAAAGGTTATTAATAATTTAATGGCTTATGCAAGTGCATTGGAAATTTTTAAACTTGTAAACTTTGAAAACGGAAAAGTTTTTAAGAATTAAATTCTTTTCTTTTTGCACTAAATGGTTTTTATCTTTGTCAGAAAAATTAAATGACAAAGAAAGAACGTTTTGCAGGGGTTATAAATTATTTTAAAACAGAAAAGCCATTTGCAGAAACAGAATTACATTACAATAATCCTTATGAATTGTTGGTTGCAGTTATTTTATCTGCTCAATGTACGGATAAACGTGTAAACCTGATAACACCAGAGTTATTTAACAGATACCCGGACGTTTATAAGCTTAAAGAAGCCTCTACAAAAGAAATATTTGAGCTTATAAAAAGCTGCTCTTTCCATAATAATAAAGCTAAACACCTTTTGGGAATGGCAAAAATGGTAGTTCAGGATTTTAATGGTAAGATACCAGATAATATTACTGATTTACAAAAGCTACCGGGTGTAGGAAGGAAAACCGCAAACGTGATTGTTTCTGTTATTTATAATCAACCTGCTATGGCCGTAGACACCCATGTTTTCAGAGTTAGTGCCCGGTTAGGATTGACAGAAAATGCAAAAACACCATTGGAAGCTGAAAAACAACTTGTAAAATATATTCCCAATGAAATAATACCCCTAGCCCATCATTGGTTAATTTTGCATGGAAGATATATTTGTAAAGCGCGTAAGCCTGAATGTGAAAGGTGTGGTTTGCAAAAATGGTGCAAGTATTATCAAAAAGAAATTAAAAAGATAAAACATTAATGACCGCAAAATATTTTTACAGACAAAAAAATTATTATTTAGTTTTTTAAGTTACTTTATATAAAAAATATAAAGTTAAAAATATATAAAACAGTTTCATATAAAAGTATATTGAATTATTAAAATAAAATTAGCTCTTTATAATTTGTTTTAACATATAAAGACAACAATGTAATTTAAAATGAAAAAAAATTACGTACATTTGTTACAAAAAGATATACAATGGTAAAATTAAATATTGGTGATAAAGCTCCTGAATTTCAGCTGCCAAATCAAGATGGTGAGATTGTTTCACTAAAAAATTTTAAAGGGAAAAAATTAATTATTTATTTTTATCCTAAAGATAACACTCCCGGTTGTACAAATGAAGCTTGCAATTTAAGAGATAATTATCAGTATTGGTTAGATAAAGGGTATGAGATTATCGGTATTAGTCCTGATAAACCTGATTCACATCGTAAGTTTATTTCAAAGTATAATTTACCTTTTACACTTCTGTCAGATCCCGAAAAAAAAGTGATAAAAGCATATGGTGCGTGGGGATTGAAAAAGTTGTATGGTAAAGAATATGAGGGATTAATCAGATCGACCTTTATTATTGATGAAACCGGAAAAATAGTTGAAATATTTAAGAAAGTGAAAACCAAAGAACATTCGGAGCAAATTATAAAAAAATTAAATTTTGAATAAATGACAACAGATAAGGCAAATCAACAGTTGGAAAAGGAAAGACAAAACAAGCTAAAAGCACTTGAAGCTACCTTGGGTAAACTTGAAAAAAGTTATGGAAAAGGTGCAATAATGAAATTGGGGGCTACAACATACGAAAAAGTACCTTCTATATCTACCGGCTCTATAGGATTGGATCATGCTTTGGGCATAGGTGGGCTTCCTAAGGGTAGGGTAGTGGAAATATACGGACCTGAATCATCTGGAAAAACGACTTTGGCTTTACACGTTATTGCAGAGGCTCAAAAAAATGGAGGCATTGCTGCATTTATTGATGCAGAACATGCTTTTGATCGTTTTTATGCAGCAAAATTAGGCGTTGATATTGAGAGTTTGTATATTTCACAACCTGATAATGGTGAGCAGGCATTGGAAATAACTGATAATTTAATTCGTTCAGGGGCTATTGATGTTGTCGTGATTGATTCAGTTGCGGCCTTGACTCCTAAAAGCGAAATTGAAGGGGAAATGGGAGACTCTAAAATGGGATTGCAAGCACGGTTAATGTCTCAGGCTTTAAGGAAATTAACTGCTAATATTAGTAAAACAAATACAATTTGTATTTTTATTAACCAATTGCGGGAAAAGATAGGTGTTATGTTTGGAAACCCTGAAACAACTACCGGAGGAAATGCACTTAAGTTTTATTCTACCGTGAGGTTAGATATACGTAGAATGAGCCAAATTAAAGATAGCGATTCGATTAGTGGTAACAGAGTGAAGGTTAAAGTTGTAAAAAATAAAGTAGCTCCTCCTTTTCGTAAAACGGAATTTGATATTATGTATGGGGAAGGAATAAGTAAAGTAGGTGAAATTATTGATCTTGGTGTGGAAAAAGGTATCATAAAAAAAAGCGGATCATGGTTTAGCTACGGTGAAACTAAGTTAGGTCAGGGAAGAGATGCTGTCAAAAAAATTATTAAAGATAACCCGGATTTAATGGATGAATTGGAATTGAAAGTAAGAGAATCTCTACATGAGGATAAGTAACTAATATTTAAAAAAAAGACTGTTTAATAAAAACAGTCTTTTTTTTAAAGTATTATAAAATAAATATTTATTTAAAATGATTTTTTAACTCTTTTAATTCTGAAACCATCACATCAGCCTTGTCTTTCAGTTCGTTGTAGATTGTATCCAAGTCTTTTATGTCTTTATTTGCACCTTTTAATTCAAGTGTTTTAGCAAGTTCCTGAACTTCAGGGGCAACAAAGTTTGCTACAACACCCTTTAAACTATGCGCATTAAAACGAAGTTGATCGAAATCTCTTTCATTTATATTTGTTTGTAATGTTTCCATTCTTTGTGGGTATTCTTCCAAAAATATATTGATAATTTCCAAAACCACTTCTTTATCAAAATATTGAAAATTTTCAAGAAATTGCTTTTCGTTTATTTCAGGCATATTAAAAAGTTATTATTATGATTTGTGCCAAATTTAAGAAAAAATAAGTTTCAAAATAATTTTTTTCTATTAGTTATTTAACTGATTTTTTATAAACCTAATAAAGTCCCTCCCTGGTATACAATAAAAGCTATTATCCATGCCAGTGTTGTGGTGTAAAATGTCAGGAAAAGAGAATATCTCCATTTTCCGGTTTCTCCCTTTATAGCAGCTAAAACTGCAACACATGGTGAATATATTAGGACGAAAAGAAGAAATGCCATTGCAATAAGAGGTGTATATGTATGGTTCCCCTTGTTTTTTCCAGATTGATATACTTGGTTTTTTAATCTCTGGGGTAAAGACTCTTTTATATTTTCACCTGATGTTGGAGGATATAAGACTCCCATTGTAGAAACAATTACTTCTTTTGCTGCACTTCCTGCAAGTAAACTAATTCCCATTTTCCAGTCGAAACCCAATGGACGAATTACTGGTTCAATAAAGTGTCCGATTTTTCCTATAAATGAATTTTCCTGCTTTTTAGCGGCTAACTGATTTTTAAGGAAATAAATTTGTTTTTTTTCTTTAACTTTTAATTGTTTAATCTGGTCAGGTGTTAGATTATTTTGGGAAATCTTTTCTTGAAATTTCTTGATAACTTCAGATTCCTGATTTTTGTAATACGATTCATATTTTTTACCTGTTGGAAAGTATCCAAGTGCCCATATAATTAAAGAAGCAACTAAAATGATAGTCCCCATCTTTTTTAAATATTGTTCTCCTTTAAACCATGTTTGCTTTAGTACAGCTTTTGCACGTGGCATCCTGTATGGTGGTAGCTCCATAACAAAAGGAAGACTGTTAACTTTAAAAAGTGTTTTCTTAAAAATCCATGCAATTATCCCGGCAAGGATAATGCCAAACAGATATATCCCAAATAATATTGTCCCCTGATAATAGGGGAAAAAGGCACTTATTATCAATACATAAACGGGATAACGTGCGCTACATGACATAAATGGGATAATCAACATCGTTACAAGACGATCATTTTTATTTTCTATAGTTCTTGTTGCCATTATAGCAGGTACATTGCACCCAAAGCCCATTAGCATTGGAACAAAAGATTTACCATGTAAGCCTATTTTATGCATGAGTTTATCCACAATAAAGGCAACCCGTGCCATATATCCGGTAGTCTCCATTAATGTAATAAAGAAAAACAGAATTAAGATATTAGGTAAGAATACAATAACACCTCCAACCCCTCCTAAAATACCATCTACAATCATATCTCGAATTATCCCGGGAGGAAGAAATTCAATAAAAACTTTACTTAACCAGCCAATAAATACTGTTATCCACTCCATAAAATAATTTCCCAATACAAAGGTGGCTTCAAATGTTAACCACATTACAAGTAAAAAAATTGGATAACTAAGGTATTTTGAAGTAACAACAGAGTCAATTAACCGGCTTTTTAAAAGTTTAGACTTTTTATTTGCCTTTTTAAGAGTTTCTTTTAGTGCTCCTTCAATAAAACCATATTTTGCATCGGTTATAACAGTTTCTATGTTGTCGTTTCGTTCGTCTTCAATTATTTTTGTTTCTTTTTTAGCTGCAGATAATATTTCAGAAGCATTAATACAATATTTCCGAACTCTTTTTATTTCTTCTGCATCGCCTTCCAACAATTTTATTGATAAATATCGAGGAGCAATTCTTGAAGTAACAGATTCATTTCCTGCTTTATTAATGTAGTTCTGTAATTTTGAAATGGCATTTTCAATAGTAATTCCATAATTAATATGGATATGTCTTACAATAGGGTCTTTATCTTCAAAAACATCTATAATTTTATTAAAAAGTTTCCCAATCCCTTTACCTTTAGAACTTACCGTATGAACCATAGGAATACCCAGAAGTTTTGACAGCTTGTCTACATCAAGTTGATCTCCGGTTTCAATAAATTCATCCCACATGTTTAATGCCATCACCACTTTCATATCCATATCTATAAGCTGGGTAGTTAGATAGAGATTCCTTTCCAAATTGGAAGTGTCAACAACATTTAAAATTACATCAGGTAATTCGTTAAAAATATGGTTTCTGACATATAATTCTTCAGGGCTGTAGCTTGTGATAGAATATGTTCCCGGTAAGTCAACTAATTTAAAGGTGTAACCACGATGTTTAAAAACAGCCTCTTTGGCATCAATGGTTATACCACCATAGTTACCTACTTTTTCTTTGGAATGAGATGCAAAATTAAATAGTGTGGTTTTTCCACAATTAGGATTTCCTACTAATGCAACATTTATGGTTCTGCCTCTCTTTATATCTGTGGGATGTAGAACACTGGTCTCAAGTTCTTGTGTTCCGTTATAGTCAATTCCTTTTGCTTTAAATTCTGGGTCTTTGGTGACTTCAATCAGGGAAGCTTCGCTTCTTCTTAAAGAGACCTCATAACCCATTATATTATATTGTATAGGGTCTTTCATAGGGGCTTCTTTGGTAACAATAACTTGTTTACCAACAACGAAACCCATTTCAATAATTCTTTTCCGAAATGCACCTCTACCTTTTACCTTTAGGATATAGGCTTTTTCTCCACTTTTCAGTTCTGCAAGGGTCATACAAAAAATTTAATGACAAAGAAGGTACTTTTTTTAATGGGTAGTAATACCTTAATTTGGGTATTTTTAATTGTAAATTATTAAAGTTTCAAAAAAATGCTGGTGGTTCTTCTTCTTTTCTTTCATTAACTATATGATGTACTTTGGTCATTATATGCGTAAGCCTGTATCCCCAATGAGTAGCGAATAATATCCTACATTCTTTTACGGCATTTTCCCTGGCGGCAAAGGTGTTTTTTTGATATAATAAAAGGAAATCTTTTAAATCTTGATAAACATCAGTTAAATTTTCAGAAAGACTGGCTTTAAGAGGTTCATTTTCATTAATGTATAGCGGATCTATTATCCAAAATTCATCTTTATTACCCATTATTTTTCTTAGGGTATAAAAAAGTTCTTCCCATTGCTCTGCTGTTATAAATTTCTCATTGGCTTCGGGATGTTCAACTACTAAATCAGGTAACAAAGTCCCTTTTAAATATAATAGCGGAACAATATGATAAATAAATTTTAAAACTTCATCTATTGTTTTTTTTTCAAGGTTTTCTAAAAAGTAACAGTATTCATTAGCTACCGTGAGCAGCTCCAATACAGGCTTTTTTAGTGTTATATCATCACTCATAAATCATATTTTTTTGCAAAAGTAATATTTCTAAACTGAAATAATTTCAGTTTAGAAATATATTTTAGCCTAAATTTGTTATTTTAGTCTATATCTATTTAAGTAAAAGATAAAATTATAAATTTAATTCTTTTATGATGCTATCAATATGATTTTCCAGATTCAAACTGACTTTGTTATAGTCTTCTTCTTTTGATAATTCTGCTTTCATTCCGAAATAAAATTTTATCTTGGGTTCAGTTCCTGATGGCCTTACGCTTACTTTAGAACCATCTTCAGTGAAGAATTGCAATACATTTGATTTGGGAAGATTAATATTAGAAACTTTGTTGTTTTTTATGTCTTTACTTTCTCCCGACAAATAATCTTTAATAATAATTACCGGTGAACCTCCTAACTGTTTTGGAGGATTACTCCTAAAATTATCCATTATCTTTTGAATTTCATCAGCTCCTGATTTACCTTTTTTAACAATAGATACCAGTTTCTCTTTATAGAAACCAAATTCCATATAAAGCTGTTTTAACATTTCCATCATTGACGAACCATTGTCTTTTAAAGTTGCTGCAGCTTCTGCTATCATTGAACAAGAAATTACAGCATCTTTATCTCTCACAAAATCGCCAACCAAATAGCCATAACTTTCTTCTCCTCCTCCTATAAAAGTTTTTTTGCCTTCATATTGTTTAATGACATGTGCAATATATTTAAAACCAGTTAAGACATCAAAATGTTCAACTTTGTATTTGTTAGCCAAATCGAATAACAATTCTGAGGTAACAATTGTTTTAACGATATAATCATTGCCTGAAAACTTATTTCTTTTATCCCACTGTTCAAGTAAATAGTGAATAAGTAAAGATGCTGTTTGATTTCCGTTTAATAAAGTGTAGTCATTTCCATCTTTCACTGCAACTCCTACACGGTCGCAATCCGGATCAGTAGCCATAACTAAATCAGCATTAATTTCTCTGGCTTCTTTTAATGCCAGTTCCATAGCGGCATGTTCTTCCGGGTTTGGGGAAACAACAGTTGGGAAATTACCATCCGGAGTGGCTTGTTTTGCTACAATGTGTACATTGTTAAATCCAAAATTCTTAAGTGATACCGGTACAAGCTTAATTCCTGTTCCATGCAATGAAGTATAGACAATTTTCATATTACTTTGTCTCTTAATAACGTCCTGGGAAAGACTAAGTTCTTTCACTTTCTTCAAATATGCATCATCTACTTCCTTACCAATTATTTCAATTAATTCGGGAACACCTTCAAATTTTATATCTTCAATAGCTTTTATTTTTTCAACTTCAGCAATGACATTTTTATCATGAGGACTTATCAGCTGTGCACCATCATTCCAATAAGCTTTGTAACCATTATATTCTTTAGGGTTGTGTGATGCGGTAATCATTATTCCACCTTGGCAGTTTAAATGTCTTACTGCAAATGATAGTTCGGGAACAGGCCGTAAATCATCAAATAAAAATACTTTTATCCCATTTGCTGAGAAAACATTTGCAGTAATCAAGGCGAATTCACGGCTGTGATTTCTGGAATCGTGAGAAATAACCACCTTAATGGGGTTCTTATCCTCAAAATTTTTCATTAGATAATGTGTAAAACCCTGTGTGGCAGCTCCAACAGTATATTTATTCATCCGGTTGGAACCCACACCCATTATTCCTCTTAGGCCACCGGTTCCAAATTCAAGATCACGATAAAAAGCATCATTTAATTCTTGTGGATTATGTTCCATCATATTTTTAATAGCCTCTTTGGTGTCATGGTCATAATTTCCATTTAACCATTGTTTTGCTTTATTTAAGGCAATAGGGTCAAATTCAGTTTTCATATTCTAAAGATTTTAATTGTTTTAATACTTTAATTAAACTATCCAGCCAATATGGTATTGACAGGTTAAAATCGGTTTTAATTTTCGACTTATTTAAAACACTATAAAAGGGCCTGTTAGCTTTTGTAGGGAATGCTGACGATTCAATTGCATTAACGTTGCAAGAAATACCGGAATTCCGGAATATAGCTTGTGCAAAATCATACCAACTAATCACTCCTTCATTACTATAATGATAAATATTACTTCCTTTTTGCATGTAATTATGGGAAATAATTTCCATTATTACCATTGCAAGGTCGCCGGCATAAGTTGGGGTTCCAACCTGATCTACAACTACACCTAACTCATCTCTTTGCCTACCTAATCGTAGCATAGTTTTAACAAAATTGTTACCATAAGCAGAGTATAACCAAGATGTTCTTATTATTAGAGCTTTAGTAGCATATTTAACCACACGTTGTTCGCCTTGTAATTTTGTTTTTCCATACACAGAATTCGGATTAGGTATATCTCTCTCTTTATATGGTTGATAATTGGTTCCATCAAAAACATAATCTGTTGATATATGAATTAAAGAAGTGTTATGTTTTGAGCAATTTTTGGCTAATAATTCTGAAGAATATACATTTATTAATTCAGCTTTTTCGGGTTCATCTTCAGCTTTGTCAACAGCAGTATATGCTGCACAATTAATACAAAAATCAGGTGTGTTAGTTTGAAAAAATAATTCTACTTGTTGTTTATTGGTTATATCCAGTTCGTCTATATCAGTAAAAATAAATTCATATTCAGGAAACTTTGAGGTTATATCTTTTAATTCCAATCCCAGTTGTCCATTCCCTCCTGTTACTAATATTTTTTTCATAGACTATGGTCTGATTTAAGTAAATTATCAAAATAAGTAATGGTTTTTTTCAAACCTTCTTCAAGATGAATTACGGGTTCCCAATTTAATTTTTGTTTAGCAAGTGAAATATCGGGCTTCCTTTGCATTGGATCATCAGAAGGGAGAGGTTTAAAAATAATCTTAGATTTAGAACCAATCATATCTATAACTTTCTGCGCAAGCTCAAGAATAGTAAATTCACCCGGATTTCCCATATTTACAGGTCCTATAAAATCATTTTCAGTATCCATCATTTTCAGCATTCCATTAATTAGATCGTCAACATACTGGAAACTACGGGTTTGTTGTCCATCGCCATAAACTGTTATGTTTTCTCCTTTTAACGCCTGAACAATAAAATTAGAGACAACTCGGCCATCGTGGGGGTGCATGTTTGGGCCATAGGTATTAAATATTCTTATGATTTTTATTTTAACATTATTTTGTGTGTGATAGTTCATAAAAAGAGTTTCAGAAACTCTTTTACCTTCATCATAGCATGAACGTTCTCCTATGGGATTTACATGGCCCCAATAGCTTTCCGGCTGAGGATGAACCTGTGGATCACCATAAACTTCACTTGTTGATGCCTGTAATATTTTGCCTTGAACACGCTTTGCTAAACCAAGCATATTAATGGCTCCCATAACCGAAGTTTTAACTGTTTTTATTGGGTTATATTGATAGTGGATGGGAGATGCAGGACATGCTAAATTATAAATTTCATCAACTTCCACAAAAAAAGGTGTCGTAACATCATGACGAACAACCTCAAAGTACGGGTTATCCATTAAAGCTACAATATTTCTTTTTTGTCCGGTAAAATAGTTATCCAACGATATAACTTCATTACCTTCATCAAGTAATCGTTTACATAAATGAGAACCTATGAAGCCTGCTCCACCAGTTACGAGAATCCTTTTCATATATTTATAATTTTATGTTTTATTTGACATATAGCCGGTTAATTATTTTTTATCTGTTAACTGTTGTCTTCCGATTCCAAAATAATCAAATCCTAAAGTATTTAATTCATCAGGATCATAAATATTTCTACCATCAAATATTACTTTTTTTGCCAGTAATTTATCAATGACTTTAAAGTTAGGAAATTTAAACTCCGGCCACTCAGTAACAAGGAATAATCCATCTGCATCAATTAATGCCTCATATTGATCATCAACATAAGTAATAGAATCTCCTAAAATTCGTTTTGCTTCTTCTTGGGCAACAGGATCATAAGCTTTTACTTTTGCGCCGGCACTTAATAATTTTTTAATTATTATTAAAGAAGGAGCTTCACGCATATCATCAGTTTGAGGTTTAAAGGATAGTCCCCATAAAGCAAATGTCTTTCCTTTTAAGTCGCCATTAAAGTAGTTTGTAGCTTTAGCAACCAAAACAGATTTTTGTCTTTCGTTTACATTTTCAACAGCTTTTAAAACTTTCATGTCATAGCCAACATTATCTGCTGTTTTTATCAAGGCTTTCACATCTTTTGGAAAACATGATCCGCCATATCCGGTTCCAGGATAAATAAAATAAGGCCCGATTCGCCGGTCTGTACCAATACCTTTCCTCACATTATTTACATCTGCACCAACAACTTCGCAGAGGTTGGCAATATCATTCATAAAACTTATTTTAGTAGCCAGCATAGCATTAGCAGCATATTTTGTCATTTCAGCCGAAACAATATCCATAAAAATTACAGGATGGCCATTCATGGTAAAAGGTTTATATAGTTTTTCCATTATTTTCGTGGCACGATCTGAATCTAAACCGACAACAATGCGGTCTGGTTTTAAAAAATCATCTACAGCAGCTCCTTCTTTAAGGAATTCGGGATTAGAGGCAACGTCAAAAGGAATGTCCACCCCTCGTTTATTCAATTCATCCTGAATTGCTGCACGTACCTTTTCAGCTGTTCCAACAGGAACAGTGCTTTTTGTTACCATTAAAAGGTACTTGTTCATGTTTCTGCCAACTTCACGAGCTACTTGCAGTACATATTTTAAGTCAGCACTGCCATCTTCATCGGGTGGTGTTCCGACGGCACCAAAAACTACATCAACATTTTCAAGGGTGTCAGATAATTTCGTTGTAAAATGCAGCCTTTCTTTTTCTACATTACGTTTTACAATATCTTCTAAACCCGGTTCATAAATAGGAATATGTCCTTTTTTAAGCCTTTCAATTTTATTTTCATCTATATCAACACATGTGACATCAATTCCTACTTCTGAAAAGCAAGCTCCTGTTACTAAACCAACATAACCGGTTCCAACCATTGTAATTTTCATAACTTTATTTTAAATTTTAACTGTTCAAAGATAAACAAATTGGGGTTATTTTCAATATAAAGAAATGTTATATTAATGCGTTTAATCGATTTTATAAATTAAACTTAACCCTAATAATTCTTTATACTGAATTTTTGTTGTTTTTCCTGTTTCTATTAATTTTCCTCCCACAGATTGATATATGGGAAATAATACCTGAGGGTCATAAATCATGTGGAAATCAAAAATTGTGGCAAAATATTCATTTATTTTAAAAGTAATTCTGTTACTCCAGTTTACATATGGTTTCCACCTTACATCATTTCGTGGGTCTAAATAGTTGTTATATAAGTTAAGGTTTGTTTTATATGTAGTGTTTTTCATTATTTTTTTTTCAAAGGAAACCAAAAAGTTTATCCCTAATTGTCCAAAATAATGTTTTCCGGGAATAATTATTTCTCCCAAACTGTCACGTATAGCAGCAGGAACACCAAAAGCTCCCTGATTAGCAAGTGCTTGATTTTTAACTACTGTTAATTTACCAGCAAGGGGACTTAAAAATAATTGAAATTTTTTACCTATTTGATATTTCATTCCCAAAGAAATAGTAATATATGCAGGTGATAAAAATCCTGAGATTAAAATGGAATCATTAGGGTATTGATAACCATTTGTAAATTGGCTTTTAAAAATAAACATTCCGGTAAAAGACCAATGCTTCGATATTTTACTTCCTGCCGAGAATGATAACTCCATTTTGTCATCAGTTTTTTGTATTCTCATTTTATTGTAGCCGGCGATACCATATGCTAAATGTCCTGTGTTTTCAAATCTGAATTTTCCCTTTTTATACTTTAAATGATAGTCAATCATTGCCCTGGCTGATATTGCATTTTCACCACCTGTTGCCCAGTTTGTAAATGAAACTTGATTTAACATTAGATTATATTGCCCTTTATAAGTCCAATGTTTAGGTTTTGTGGTATCAGCTATAGGTTTATTTCCGGCAGTAGAAATTAACGGAATTAAGGCTATAAACAAAAAAAGGAACCATTTTCTTTTGTTCATTTTATATATATTATTAGAAAAATAATAAAGAAGCTATTTTACAATAACTTCTTTATTATTTAAAATGTTAACTATGAAAAATTTTAAAATATTATATTTATTTTTATTTAAGCCACTTGTCTAACCAACTTGAAAAAGTGCGTTGCCATAAAATACCGTTTTGGGGTTTTAATACCCAATGGTTCTCATCCGGAAAATAAAGGAATTCGGCAGGTACTTTTCGTAAAATAGCCCCATCGAATGCCTGCATTCCTTGTGTGGCAGGAATTCGATAGTCTTTTTGTCCATGAATAACCAATATAGGGGTATTCCAATTTTGAATAAATTTATGGGGTGAATTGGCATAAGACCGCTGCGCTATTTTATTTTTCTTATCCCAATATGGTCCGCCCAAATCCCAATTTACGAACCACATTTCATCTGTTTCAAGATACATAGCTTCCAGATTAAACATGCCATCATGGGCTATAAATGCTTTAAAACGATGATTTAGATTATGTCCTGCAAGCCAATAAATAGAAAACCCGCCATAGGATGCTCCCACGGCTCCTAATCTGTTTTCATCAACATACGGTTCTTTTTTAACTGCATCTATGGCGCTTATATAGTCCTTCATATTTTGACCGCCATAATCTCCGCTAATTTCTTCATTCCATTTAGTGCCAAAACCCGGCAAGCCTCTTCTGTTTGGAGCTACTACAATATATCCGTTTGCAGCCATCATTTGAAAATTCCACCGGTATGACCAAAACTGACTGACAGTGCTTTGGGGGCCACCCTGACAATATAACAGAGCTGGATATTTTTTATTAGGATTGAAATGTGGTGGATAAATTACCCATGTAAGCATTTTTTTATTATCGGTTGTTTTAATCCAACGTTTTTCAACTTTCCCCATTTTCAGCTGTTCCAAAATATCTTTATTGATGTATGAAAGCTGTTTTGATTTGCCTGTTTTAACATTTACTTTATAAATATCTATGGGATGAGACATGCTCATTTTTGTGGTATATAAGTTTTCACCATCAGGTATAACTGAAGTGTAATCATGAATTCCATTAGTTATTTTTGTTATTTTACTTGTTTGCAGATTTAATTTATATATGTCATCAGATGCATGCCAGTCGCTAATAAAATAAATAAAATTATTATTTTTCCCCCAGGCCAGGCTATTTGCATTTTGATCAAAACCTTTAGAGTAATTAACTTTTTTTCCTGTTTTTAGGTTCATTACGAATAAGCGGTTTTTATCAGATTCATATCCATTATGAAGCATGCTAGACCAGGCCATATATTTTCCATTGGAAGAGAAAACAGGTCCAATATCATAACCCATCATTCCCTTGGTCATATTTTTTGTTGTTTTCTTACTTATATTGTAAAAATATATATCCGAATTTGTTGATAAGGTGTAATCTAACCCTTTCAATTTTTTACATGTATAAGCTATATTTTTGGAGTCGGGAGTCCAATTAATTTGGTCCATTCCTCCAAATGGCTTTAAAGGACTGCTGTATGGTTCATTTTTCATAATATCAACCGTATGTGAAATGCCATTTTTTTTATAATCAGCAATAAAAATATGACTGTATGTATCAACCCATACATCCCAGTGGCGGTACATTAAATCATGAATAATTCTTCCGGTAGTTTTTGGTAAATCTGGGTAAAGTTGTTGGGTGGTTTTATTTACTCTTACTTCTGAGGTGAATAGAATTTTTTTCATGTCCGGAGAATATTTAAATCCGGTTATTCCACCTTTAAAATTTGATATTTGTTCAGGATTCGAGCCATCCGGGTTCATTTCCCATATTTGCATTGAACCATTTTGAGTTGATAGAAATCCGATTTTTTTACCGTCAGGTCTCCAAATTGCATTATATTCGTTTCCATAGGTATGTGTTAATTGCTTAAAATGAGAACCATCAATATTCATAGTATACAGTTCTCTGTTCCCTTTATTTTGTTTTTTGCTAAAATAAGTAATTCCAAAAAGAAGTGTTTTCCCATCAGGCGAAAGTTGAATTCCACTCATTCTACCTAAAGACCAGAGTACTTCAGGTGACATTATATCACTATTTAATTTTAATTGGGGTTTCTGAATCAGGTTTTTTGATGTTTTTTTATGTTCCGTTTGTTGTTTTGGAGAGCACTGCCAAAGTGTTGTTAAAACAATCAGGGAAACGAATGCTAAAAAGTATCGATTTTTCATGACTAAATTATTTTATATTTTTTATCTTCAGATTATCTTACTAATAAGAAACAGTAGTGAAATGATTCATCCTGTTTATAAAACATTTTCAAATTTATATTATCCGTGGTATTATACCATTATGGATAAAAGTATTTTTTACAAAAATAAGAATCCCTTGGAATTTTAATGTTTAAACAGATAATTTTATAAAAAAATAATTACAGGAATCCCGGATAATTTTATGTCTATTATCCCATCTTTTAATTTAAAAGGCAGGGTATATGTTCCAATAAGCGGAATGATCTTTTTAACAGATGATTTACAATAAAAAGATACATCTTTAATTTTGTTTTGATTATTTGCTAATGGTCGCCAGGCAATAATAATTTCTTTTTTATCAACAGGATTGACATAACTATAGGCATAAACTTTATTATCTTCCCTGATAACTCCTGAAAAATTGTATGGTCCTAAAAGTTTTTGTAACTTTTTAAATGCAAAATAAGACAATTTCGGAACAAATCCCGTTTTGTATGATCCGGTTAAGCCTGAGCGTTCATGTAAATAGGAATTAGAATAATTATTTGCATAAAAATACCAGTAGAATTGTTCGGCGCCAAGTCGCCATAAAATTAATGCCATTCGAACCCCGAAAACAGCTTGTTTTAATTCTGAAACACATTCAGAATGTATGCAGTCTTCATTTCCTCCTTTACTGTCATAGCCAAATTCTGTTACTATAATGCTCTTTCCGGGCATATTTATATCTCTGAACCGTCTCAGGTTTGCCAGTGACCATGTTGCAGCCCGGCGGTCTTCAGGATTTACAGCTATACGAATGCCTGCTTCATTAAAAACATAAGGATAAATATGTGTATTTAAACCACTTAAATTTATTGCTGCTTTTTGGGTTAAATATTTTGCAATATAATTATTATCACTACTAATTAATTCGTATGCCTGTACTGCACAACCGTAAACAGGTAAAGAAGAAACGGAGTTAATACCTTCGGACATTCCATAAAGGATATTTTTATATACTGTCGACTTATAATTCCAAGGTTCATTTCCAATTTCAAGCTGTATTATATTATGTTGAGAGTTATAAAAATGATTGGCAAACCGTTTACCGTAAAGAAAAGCTTCTGCAACAGGGTGTTTCCATAATGTATCCGGAAAATTTTCCTGTTTAAAGGTAAGGCTTACATCTATTTTAAAACCAATATTTTTTAAGAAATTATATTCCCTGTCCCAGTTTAACCATTTTTTTGACGGGGTTCCTTTGCCCTTTGCCATTAATTTAAAATTGGGTGGTAGTGAAGGAGTTTTCATATCCCAGTCAAGCATATGGTATGAGCGAATGAGGTGGGTAACCGGTAGGAAAAAGTATGGACCTTTTCCCGGCGGTATTTTATCGGAATATTCGTTGTATCCCCATCCCCAAAAAGTATTTAATCCAAATGATTTGCTGAATGAATATTTGGAAGGTACAGCAAATGGTGGTTTGCCAAAAGGTCCATACCGGTTATATACATCAAATTCCCATAATCTGGCTTTTAAATAGTTTTTGTAATCTAAGTTAAATATAATTTTAAGATATCTGGCTTTATAAATATGCTGAAGCGGAATTTTCAAAAGGGGAATAGCTATCGGGTTTAACGATATTAGTTTTTTCCAGTTTTTATTATCATTACTATAATAAACGATTATACTTTTTATAGATTTGTTATTTAGATATCTGCTGTTTATCCAACCGATGTTCACCTTTTTTTTAAAGTCAAATTTTACCCATTCGAAAGGTTGTCGGTATAATGCTCCGAGTTCAAATAAATCAAAAGGTGAGGGGCTTATTAGTTTGATGCCGGTAACCATAATATTTTTGGGAAGTTTGAAATTGTATAATTGATAATTGTTTTTTGGGAAAAGCTTATAAACTACCGGTGGTTTATTCTGTAATAGAACTACAATTTTCAGGCTATCTTTAAAATGAGCTTTCAGTGTTAGTATTTTTAGTTTGAAAGGCCGCTTTAATAGGATGTTTATTTTGCCATTATCTATTAATGCATATGTATTTGAATTCCCGTCAAAAGCTTTTGCATATTGCTTATAAACAGCAGTGGATAAATTTTTTTTGTTAAGGAAAAAATTAAAATTTATGTTAGAAAGGTAATGAAAGGGGAGTAAATTGCCAGATTCCCAATATGTATTTGTATTCCCGTCGGTAATATTGTTTACGTTTTTGCCTGAACTTGATGTTACCTCGGCACTGTAAGGTGAAATTAATCCCGCATCAGGCTGCCATTTTTGTGCCTCTGCATATTGAAATCCAATTAAAATGAAAATTATGGGAATTAAATATTTATTCATGATATGTTCTAATAGGTGTAAAAATACAAAAGGTTTTAAGATAAAAAAATGATTTGGAATGATTATAAAATAGTGTAAAAATAGATATATCAATTCTATAAATGAAAAATAATTCACAATATAAATTATATTTGTAAATATTGATTATATGGTTAGTTATGAAAGATTTATTTTCTAATTTACCTTTTGTTATTGGTGTGGTAGCTTCTGTAATACATGTA
>WGGC01000005.1 GCA_015491905.1 Bacteroidales bacterium
AAACAAGCTGTTAAAAGAAATGCAAAGAGATTTCCTGATGACTTTATGTTTAAACTTACTGATGATGATATTAATACACTGGTATCACAATCTGTGATACCATCTAAAAGTTATTTTGGCGGTGCTGTTCCTTATGCTTTTACCGAGCAAGGTGTATCAATTTTTTCAACTAAAAAGAGCAGGGTATAATGAAAAACGAAATAATACTATATCAAACAGAAGAACTTGCACAGCATATTGAAGTCCGAGTTGATGATGAAACAGTATGGTTAAACAAAGAACAAATAAGCACATTGTTTGGACGAGACAGAAGCGTAATTAGCAGACACATAAATAATATTTTTAAAGAAGGAGAATTGCAAAAAGAAGAGGTATGTGCATTATTTGCACACACCACTCAACACGGTGCTATTAAAGGGAAAACGCAAGTAAAAAATGTAGAATTTTATAATCTCGATGTTATTATTTCTGTTGGATATAGAGTAAAATCAAAACAAGGCACCCAATTCCGTATTTGGGCGAACAAAATTTTAAAAGATTATTTATTAAAAGGTTATGCCTTAAATAACAGGATGAACCGTATTGAAGATAATTTACAGAATCTAACAGGAAAAGTAAAAGAGATTGATTTACAAATTAATGCCGATTTACCACAAAAACAAAACATCTTCTATGATGGGCAAATATTTGACGCTTACACCCTTATTGCCGATATTGTTCGTTCTGCCAAGGAAGAAATTATTTTGATTGATAATTATATTGACGATACGATTTTTAAGCAATTAACCAAACGGAACAAAGGGGTAAAAGCCGTTATTTATACCAAACCATTGAGTAACATAGTGAAGCAGGATTTGCAAAAACATAACGAGCAATACCCGAAAATTGAAATCAGGAAACTTACTACGGCACACGACCGTTTTATGATAATTGACAAAAAAACTGTTTATCATTTTGGTGCAAGCTTGAAAGATGCAGGCAAAAAATGGTTTGTTTTTTCTAAATTGGAAATGGATGCCAATGACATTTTGGAAAAACTAAAAGGGAAATAATATGACAGGCACGGAGCAAAAACGAAATATACCTGAATTGCGGTTTCCTGAATTTGAGGGGGAATGGGTGGAGAAGAGATTGGAAAAATTATTTTCAGAGTTCAAAAGCGGAAAAAATATTACGGCTTCTCAAATAAAAGAGGAGGGGAAATATCCAGTTTATGGAGGAAATGGTTTAAGAGGATATTTTGATGACTATACACATGATGGTGAATACTTTTTAATTGGAAGACAGGGTGCATTATGTGGAAATATAAATAAGTCAGTTGGAAAAGCATATTTTTCTGAACATGCTATTGCATGTAAAGCAAATGGGCAAAATGATACGGAATGGTTATCTCAAAGATTACAATATTACAATTTAAACCGTCTTTCTGAATCATCAGCTCAACCTGGATTGTCAGTCAATAAATTATTACGGTTTAAATTAGTGGTACCTGAAAAATCTGAACAAACCAAAATAGCCAATTTCCTTACCGCAGTTGACAAACGCATAAACCTACTTCAAAAAAAGAAAGCCGAATTGGAGCAATACAAAAAAGGCGTAATGCAAAAATTGTTTGATGTAAAGACGGGCGATCGTCCGTCTCTAAGGTTTAAACAAGATGATGGTAGCGACTTTCCTGATTGGGAAGAGAAGAAGTTGGGGGAGGTTTGTGAAAAACAATCTTCAAATATTTCTGCAAATTCCCTTTCTAAAAATAACGGTGTTTATAAAATTTATGGAGCGACAGGTTTTTTGCAAAATGTTGATTTTTACCGTGAAGAAGAACCTTATATTTCGATAGTTAAAGATGGTGCAGGTGTTGGAAGAACACTCTTGTGTGAAGCAAAATCTTCGGTATTAGGCACTCTCGATATAATAAAACCAAAAGGTGAAAATAATCTGGAATTTTTATATTCATTGATTAATCAGATTCACTTTCAAAAATATATTACTGGCAGTACAATCCCACATATTTATTTTAAAGATTATTCAAAAGAAAGAATTAAAATACCTACATCAAAAGAACAAACCAAAATTGCCAATTTTCTATCATCAATAGATAAATCTATCGAGATACTGGAAAATCAAATAGAGCAATCGCAGCAGTGGAAAAAGGGATTATTGCAGAAGATGTTTGTGTAATAAATTGTGATATAAAAATGGCAGAAAAATATAGAAATAAATACCGCATAAAATCGCACAGGATGCCCGGTTGGGATTATTCCGCAAACGGTATGTATTTTATTACATTGGTAACGCAAAACCGTGAATGTAATTTGGGAAATATTGTTGACGGTGAAATGATTTTGTCAGGTTTTGGAAAAATTGTTAATTCTGAATGGTTAAAATCATTTGAAATACGCAATGAATTGATATGTGATGAATATATAATAATGCCCAATCATATTCACGCCATTATTATATTGGATAAAACGAATGAATTGAATGATACCCACGCAACGCACGGTTCGCACGTAGATACGCACGGCCTTGTGTATCTACAATCCACGGAACAATCCCCAAACCAACCAAAATTAATTCGTCTACCAAAATCAATATCATCATTTGTTGGCGGTTTTAAATCGGCAATAAATTCAAAAATTGATGATTTTATTGATAAAAACAATTTGGATATACCAAAATACAATCGTAACAATCATTTTTTTCAACCCAATTATCACGATAGAATCATACGGAATGATGCCGAATATCAACGTATCAAAAATTACATTATCAATAATCCGCAAAATTGGAACGATAATAAATTTAAAAGAAGGGAAATATGAAAAAAAATACAAATATACAGACGCACGGCCGTGCGTTTCATCAACCCGAACAAATATTAGAGAATAACCTTGTGGCTCAATTACAAAAGTTGGGATATAAAAAGGTCGTTATCAAAGATGAAAAAGATTTATTGGTTAACCTAAAATCGCAATTAGAAATTCATAATTCTTTACAGAAAGACGGCCGTCTTTCTCTTTCAGAAAATGATTTTAAACAAATACTGAACTACATCAACAAAGGCAATATTTTTGAACGTGCTAAAATTTTACGAGACCGTGTCCCCTACACTAACGATAAGGGTGAACATAAAACCGTTGAATTAATAGACCAAATTGCCTGGTGCAAAAATCAATATCAGGTTACGCAACAGGTAACAATGGAAGGTAAATATAAAAACCGCTACGATGTTACTATTTTGATAAATGGGTTGCCTTTGGTTCAAATAGAATTAAAACGCAGAGGATTGGAACTTAAAGAAGCCTTTAATCAGACCAATCGTTACGAACGGCATTCTTACCGGGCAGGCCACGGACTTTTTCAGTTTATCCAGATTTTTGTAATCAGCAATGGCGTAAACACGAAGTATTATGCCAACAACCCGATTAAAGCACGCTCGTTTAAACAAACATTTTATTGGAGTGATGTGGAAAACAAGCTCATTACACAACTTGCCGATTTTACCGATGTGTTTTTAGAACCTTGCCATATCTCTAAAATGATTACCAAATACATTGTAATTCACGAATCGGATAAAATATTGATGGTGCTTCGTCCCTATCAATTTTATGCGGTTGAAGCAATTGTTGACAGAACAAAAAACTGCACTAAAAACGGTTATATTTGGCATACCACAGGTTCGGGAAAAACTTTAACATCGTTTAAAGCCGCCCAAATTTTAACGAACTTACCAAAAGTTGATAAAGTGGTTTTTGTGGTTGACCGTAAAGATTTGGATTATCAAACTACCAAAGAATTTAATGCATTTAGCAAAGGTAGTATTGACGGCACAAACAACACCAATACCATGGTAAAACAAATGGTTGCCGACAATAAACTTATTGTTACCACCATTCAAAAATTAAATTCTGCTATTAGCAAAAAAAGGTTTCTAAACAGAATGGAAACCCAAAAAGAGAAACGTATTGTTTTTATTTTTGATGAGTGCCACCGTTCACAATTTGGTAAAACCCACGAAGAAATTAAAAACTTCTTTAAAAATAGCCAAATGTTTGGTTTTACAGGAACACCGATATTTGAAAAGAATGCAGGAACTAACGAATACGGAAAGCGAACAACATCAATGCTTTTCGATAAAATTCTGCACAAATATGTAATTACCGATGCAATTCGTGATGAAAATGTTTTGAAATTCTCTATTGAGTACATCAGTACATTCAAAAAGAAAGACCATATTTTGGATATTGATGTAGAAGCCATTGATGAAGCCGAAGTAATGAATGCACCTGAGCGTTTAAATAACATTGTGGAATACATTATTGCTAATCATAACCGCAAAACACATAGCAGAGAGTTTACGAGCATTTTTGCCGTTTCAAGTGTTGATACCTTGATTGATTATTACAAACTGTTTCATCAGAAAAAAGAAGATGGAAAACATAATTTGCGACTGGCAACCATTTTTTCATACAATGCCAACGAAACAGATAAAGATGCCATAGGGTTTACAACCGCAGATTTTGATGATGTGGACTTAAATGTAGTTGCAGAACCAAGAACCAAATATGAAAGCGAGCATTCAAGAGACCAATTAGAAGAATTTATTGGGCATTACAATAAACAATTCAGTACAAATTACACAACAAAAGACAGTCAGAGTTTTTACAATTATTACAACGATGTTGCAAAGCGTGTAAAGCATAAACAGATTGATGTTTTGTTGGTTGTAAATATGTTCCTAACAGGCTTTGATAGCAAAACGCTAAATACGCTTTACGTTGATAAAAATTTGAAGTATCACGGATTGATTCAAGCCTATTCAAGAACAAATAGAATATTAAACGAATTAAAGTCACAGGGTAATATTGTTTGCTTTCGGAACTTAAAAGAAGCGACAGACGAAGCAATTTCGTTATTTTCAAACATCAATGCCAAAGATGAAATAATAATGCAACCTTATGAAGAATATGTTGCAAAATTTAATCAGGCATTTATTGCATTATTGCAAATCACACCAACGGTTAACAGCGTAAACGATTTACAAGACGAGGAAAAGGAACTTGAATTTATAAAAGCGTTCAGGGAGTTGATGCGTTTGAAAAATGTATTGATAACTTTCACGGAATTTGATTTTGCCGATTTATCAATGGACGAGCAAAATTTTGAGGATTACAAAAGTAAATATCTTGACCTTTACGATAAAGCAAAATCGGCACATCAAAAAGAGAAAGTATCAATTTTGCAGGATATTGATTTTGAATTAGAACTAATTCACAGAGACGAAATAAATGTTGCGTACATTTTGAAACTTCTTGCTAAACTGAAAGATGCAACGGAAGAAGAACACGAAAAACAAAAGAAAGCAATTATCGAATTGATGACAGGTGATGCCCGAATGCGAAGCAAACGAGAATTGATAGAACGATTTATTCAAGAAAATCTACCTGTAATTGAAGATTCAGACAATATCCCGGAAGAATTTGAAAACTATTGGAGTAAAGAAAGGATTTTGGCATTACAAAAATTGAGCGAAGAAGAAAATCTGGATTCTGAAAAATTACAGGAAGTAATAGGAAACTATCTGTTCACTGAAAAGAAACCGCTACGAGACGAAGTAATTGGAATGATGAATAAAAGACCAAGTTTGAAAGAAAGAAAAACAGTAGCGGAAAGAGTAACAAATAAGATTTTAGGATTTGTAGAAACATTTATAAACGGAATAACAAGACCATAATGAAAGCCCA
>WGGC01000006.1 GCA_015491905.1 Bacteroidales bacterium
AATATTAATCATATTTCCTGTATTGTGAATATTTCCTGCATGAGAACCATTCTCTTTTAAGAGGAATACAAAATTACAATTTTATTTTTATATAACCAAATAAATTTTATTTTTTGAACTTGGGTGTGTTTTTTAGCATGAACGCTAACGGACCAGGCTATGGTGCGTGCCGCAGTTTCAAAGTTATATTTTTCTATTTTCCATTAACTTCATTTAATGCTTAATCTTCATATTTACAACTAATTGCGGCATGCACTATGAGCCATTGTTAGGCTTTCGTGCTTTTTATTTTTTTTCTTTTAAGCAGTTTGGAAGCATTGATAAAAATCCTAAGCAATTATCATAATTAAGCTCGTAATAATTTACTCCCAAATCCAATGTTTTGTAATATTCTTCCTGATGTGTTTTATAATATTCTTCAGAGGGAATTTTCCAGTATTTTTCTTCAAGTTTTTCAGTGATAAACCATTTTTCTATTAATCTGGCCACTCGCCCATTTCCGTCTCTGAAAGGGTGAATATGTACTAGGACTAAATGTATTAATGAGGCGAAATAAAATACTTCTGAAATTGTTAAATTTTCTTTTATGAGTTTTGAAATGTCTGAAAATAATTGTTTCATTTCCCGTTCAACAAATTCCGGTTCAATTGCTAAATAGGTAAGTCCTGATTTACCGAAAACACCAACTTGTTCTATTCTGTATTTTCCTTGTTTGCTTTTAATTAATAGCGTTTTTGATAAAATTTTATGGCAAGTTAAAAAATTTGTTTCGTTCAGTTCGTTTTGTTGAGCAAATTCATAAGCTGTAACAAGGTTTTCTATTTCTTCAATTTCTTTTCCTGGCTTGAATTTTTCTTTGCTTAACTCATAATTCATGAAAGAATTAAGGTCAATGCTGTTTCCTTCAATATTTGAAGAGTAAACAGCGGATGCTTTCGTTAAGTATTCAAAATTTCCATTGCCTTCTGAAAAATTAAATTTCTTAATTAGTGCAGGGATTTTGTTCCCTATAACTTTTAAATATTCCGGAAGATATTTTCTTTCTTGTATTCTCATTTTGAATTTAGAGCTTATGTATTCCAAAGATAAGCATTTTCATAACTGCTTTAATTTTTCTATCTGTTTTTCTCCAGTATGAAGCCTAACGGTTTGGGCTATGGTGCGTGCCGCAGTTTCAACGATATAATTTTCTGTTTACCTTTATCTTCATTTAATGTTTAAATGCCATATTTACAATGATTTGCGGCATGCACTATGAGCCATTGTTGGCGGTAGTATCATTTTTTAATTCTTCAATTATTTCAAAATTATTTTTCTTAATTATCTCATTCCAATCGGCCTTGTTGACGTAGGAAATTTTGTTTGTCTGTTTATTTCGTATGACGAAGTCTTTTTTTATGGTTGTAAAGTTTATAAATACCTCTGAAATTACCCATGTGAATATTTCAATTAATACAAGCCATAATAAACCGGCTCCAAGCCAATAGCTTAGAGCAATCCATAATAAAATTCCACCTGCTAATATGAATAACTGCGTTTTTATTCTTTTCGGATTTACAATTAACAATGCGCCGCAATTCGGGCAACGGGTGATTTTTTCTCTGTTTGTAAACAGACCCATTCCTATTGGGGTTTTGCAAACCGGACAAGGTTTCTTAATTAAATTTTGTTTCATCGTGATTTGATTTTATCTATTTTATAAATATCAGCCTTTGGTGTTTCGTATTTTATTTCATCAACTCATCAATTAATTTTTTGTTCTTATTTTCTATTGAGCTGTAAATTTCATCCCTGAACTTATCAAATTTATCTTTCCCCACACTAAACTTGATTTTTCCGTTTTCGAGGTAGTGGATGTCATCACACAAATTGGTCAGTCTTTCAAGTACATGAGAAGTAATGATTATTGTTTTGTCTTTGTCTTTGAGATTTAACAAAACAGACCGGATAACCCTTTCCGTCTCAATATCCAAACCGTTAAACGGTTCATCAAGTAACATGATTCGCTTATCTTTTTCAAGAATGGCGAACAGTGCCAGTTTTTTCTTCATTCCTGTGGAATAGGTTTCTATTATATCGTCTAAGGGCAAGATAAACAGTTTGTTCCATTTTTCAATATCAAAATTTTTATTTTTAAAAATATTCAGGTATTCCCGTCCTGTAATGTTGGTGTAAAAATAATTTTCAGCGGGCAGAAAAGCGATGCTTTTTTTTGTCAGCCTCTCATCGTTCAATAAGATTTCACCTTTGTTTTGTTTCTTTAAACCGAAAATTGCATTCAGCAATGTGGTCTTTCCTGCTCCATTCAGCCCGACGATACCATGAATGTGGTTTTCCTGCAATTGAAGGCTCAAATCTTCTATCACATTTTTATTGTAGGATACGGAAAGGTCTTTAATTAAAATCATTCAGGTAAAAATTTAATCTGTGAGATGCTTGAATCAGAAACTTAACGGATAATATCAAAATAAGTGGAATTAATACCGGAATAAAAAGGCAAATGCTGCCGATCATCGTAAATGTTTTCACCGCTCCCGATTCTTTGGTAGGCTGATAATAAGCATATTTTAAAAGTATGGTATAAACTAAGAGTATGAGGAAAATAATATATTCAAGTAATGGAATATAATAGTAGCGGGGATGGAAAATGATGAACGAGATTACAAGGGGCAAAATTAGAACAGAAAAAGATAATAATTGGCTTTTTATTTTTTTCATTAAAAATCGCAATGTATTTAATTCGCCGGCAATTAATATTTGTAACGGTTCTGACTTTTCATAAAAACTTAATACGATGACCCCCAGAAAAAAAATAGTTACGGGAACACTTGCCACAAAAAAAGAAGTGACTAAACCAAGAGGCCAAATTACAACAAACAGCAAAAAATATTTTCTCACCCCGGATTTCCATTCAAAATTGTCATCGGCTATTTGTTTCTGAAATGCTGAATTTATACTTTTTTTCTTTAGACCTGTTTTAAGATAGGATATCAGGATCAAAACAATGAGATAGATAATTAAGTATTTCCACATGCTTTTATAAAAAAGAGAAACAATCATTGGAGCTGAAAAAAGAAGATATTCGGCAAAAAATACCTGTTGTGGTTTTAGTGCATGTATTTCTACAAATTCTTTGTCTTTTCTTTTTATATGAATGAATAAAACTGATAATAAAAATATTCCACTCATCGTCTGTTCATAATTGCTTCCTTTTGTTTTTATAAACAGGGATATTATAAACGGAGCTATAAATCCAAACAAAACAATCGTACGGAACAAACCAATTTGAGACAATATTCTGTATGCCTGTTTTATTCTAATATTTAGTATTTCAACTATCATTTTTTATTACCGCCAACGGTTCAGTATATGAGGCGTTGGGCGTTTTGGAACACCTAATTTTCAATCTACTATATCGTTTATTTATAT
>WGGC01000007.1 GCA_015491905.1 Bacteroidales bacterium
AAACTGTATTTTTCATTTTTAGTTTTTCATTTTTCATTATTCTTCTCTTTTCCCTTTGAGTTTGCTAAGGCTAACAGCCAACAGCTAATCGCTAAAAGCTATTGGCTATTGGCTTTTAGCTATTGGCTATTGTCTGGGAGCGGTGTATAGTCATCTTAATTTCAGGTTTGGATTGTGCAAATTCAGCTTCTCTTACTAATGCACCTATTGCAGTTCCTGATTTTAAAAACTGTATTTTTCATTTTTAGTTTTTCATTTTTCATTATTCTTCTCCTTTCCCTTTGAGTTTGCAAAGGCTAATAGCTAACAGCCAAAAGCCAACAGCTAACAGCCAAAAGCCAACAGCCAACAGCCAACAGCCAAAAGCCAACAACTAAAAACTCCTAATTTTCACGATTTGTTAAAAATTTTAATGTCCATACTCTTTTAACAATCTGATCCAGCAGTATTCTTCTGTAGTTCAGCTTATGTCCCAGACTAAAATCGGATAAGTTGTTATCTTCAAGGTTAATAGAAGCTGTGAAATTGTCATTATGCCGCCGGTATAACATCAGCTTTTCATCCAAAAATTTTATTTTCCCTATTCTTTCTGCCAGAAGTCCTATCCATACATCATGCATGATAATACTCTCCGGAAAGGGTAATGCCGCATGAAGAATCTTTTTGTTGAAAGCGATAGCACACCCCAGGTAAGAATTTTTTTTTAGATTTTTCCAGAACCCCGGTGTCGAGCCTTTCCATTTGAAATAGGAGTCGTGTACAGTTTCTCCCTTATCATTAATAATAATGGCATTGGTGATTACCAGGTCATTGTCTTGAAGACTGTCTGTTACGCGCTGTACTTTCCCCGGCAGCCATACATCATCCTGGTCTGCCAGAAAAATAATATTTCCACCGGCATGTTTTAAGGCGTTTTCCATATTAAAAACCGGACTGTTAAAGTGATTGTTTTCCATTAGTCTGATGCGGGAATCGTTATATGATTTAATTATTTCTATGGTATTATCATCAGATGAATCATCAGAAATAATAAGTTCATCATGTGGATTTAATTGCAATAAAATACTATCAATTTGTTCCTTTAAAAATCTTTCTCCGTTAAAGGTTGTCATGCATACTGAAATCATATCCTGAAAAGCTTATTAAAGGTTACTAATATTTTGTAATACATAAACTTACCGATATTAAAATTTTTATCCTGAAACCGGAGCATCTTTATGGCATTTCTATTCTGTAGCATTGTAAGATGTAAATTTTTTAACCTTTTCAGGTAATATTTTTTATCTGTCCGGCTTGCTCCAATTGTATTATTACTATGAATACGATATAAAACAGCAGGTTCATTAAGATAAACTATTTCCCCATTTGCAGCTGCTGTTATGGCAAGCCACAAGTCGTGCATTATGACGCCGGCAGGAAAGGGAAGTGCCTGTTCTTTTAATTTTTTATTTATCATTACAGTACATCCCACCACAGGGTTGTTGATGATAAGCTTATAAATATTATTTATGTTCTCCGGGTTTACCTTGGTGAATTTCCAAAGGGAAGGATGTACAATTTGCAGGTTATTATCTGTTACCGTAAGGTCACTAAATACAAGAGCAGGGGTGTGGGGATTCTTACTTTCCAGTTCCTGCATTTTTTTTAATGTATGTACTATTTTATTGGGCAGCCAGACATCATCCTGGTCGCAGAAAAGGATATAGTCAGCTTCACTTTGTTGCAACAGTTTTTCAAAACTTCTCTTCGGCCCCAGCTGTTTATCTCCATCTGTAATAAATGTAATACGATTGCGGTCTTTTTCCCTGTAATTTTCCAACAGTTGAGGTGTGTTATCTTCCGAGCCATCATCACGTATAAGTAAATGCCAGTCTGTAAAAGTCTGGGCATATAACGACTGCAGCAATTCCTCCAGAAATGCAGCACCGTTATAAGTGGAAAGAAGGATATCTATTTTCAAGGAAATAGTTTTTTGTTAACAGCGGCATAAAACCTCTGAAGCAATATTTATTAAAATTATGCAATTAGCACAGTAGGTTTTTTGTTACTGCTCCTGATGCTTTGCATTATGAAATATCATTTTATCTTTTATGAAGAACACTTTTGAAAATACATAAACCAACACCAGCATACCTGTAGAGCTCATCAATAGCGGATTGGTACCTGAAATGAATAAATAAGCCAGATAAGCTATAAACAAATGGCTTATATTTTTATTACGTATTTCTTTTATTAATGGTAAAAAAAGGAAAACAATAAATGATAAGCCAACAGGTAATCCCCATACCCGTATCAGTTCAAGATATGTTAACTCGGAGACGTCTATCCACCTGTCGAGGCCGGCAGCATAAAATGAACCGCCCACTCCCTGCCCCAGCAACAAGCTAATCCAATGATGATTAAAAAAATTGCTATATGATGACAGATATCCGAACTTTATAACATTTGATGCTTCGTTACGGTTAAAAAGGCCTTCCGCCAGTGGAGGAAGGATAAAAAATAAAATTACTGTAAACCCTGCCACTATCCATAAAAAACTTATTTTAGATTTTCTGAAAAGGAAAAAACCAAAGTAAAAAAACCATATTATTATCATTGACAATAAGTTGGCACGGGTTCCTGATAAAAATAAAGTTACTGAAAGAAAAAATACCATCACAACAGATATGCGTATTTTTCTATTCCTTATAAAAAGCATGTATAAATAATAGGAGAGGGGAAACACCAACAGGGGAGATGTTTTGTAAAAGATCATGAGTAGTGTCACCTTGCCGTAGTCTCTCAGTGCATATACTGTTGTTTGTTTTTCTTCTACAAAATAATGATATAACTTCCCAAAGTTTCCCGGATTTAGAAGCAGGAGGAAATATAACCCAAGAGTTATAATTACAATTAGTAAGGAAGTATAATTAAAATATGTGGTGAGATCTGTTTTTTCACTTACAATCACCAGAATAACGGCAAAAAAGAAAAATGAGTTGAAATAAACGAAAGTGCCGGGAGGAGTGTTTTGAAGCGAATGGTTCAGGATAGAGATAGAGAGGGCATAAAAGGGCATGAAAACAGATACGAAAAATACTGCCCACCATAATTTTACCGGTATCTCCGGTTTTTTATGTAATACTTCCGGAATCCAAAACAAAAATACAAGTGCAAATAAAATGTACTTGGCATGAAAAATAAGATTTCCGGGATCTATAATTACATCAGCCAGCAATAATAAAATCATCAGCTGAAGAGAAAAAAGCCGGTTTATTTTTTTTATATGTGAAACGACCATTATTGGATAATTATTAAACCACAGATACAAATGGTTATTTAATTATTGTAAGTTTTATCTTGATAATCTTTTATAAAGACTTCTAACAGGTTTAAGCAATTTTTTTCCAAGTTGATATTCTCTGGAATTCAATAATAATTCATATTCAAAAGTTTCCAGGGGATCTATAAAATGGCTGGCGTAAGCCTCTCTATGATTATCATACAGCTGGCGGCGCAGTTTTTGAAAATGTTGTGACGTCAGCGAGAAATTTCGTGATCTTTTTTTTACTCTGTAATAAACGGCAACCTCCGGAAGAATGGCAACTTCCCCACCATTTTCCAGGAGAGAAATCCAAAAATCCCAATCTTCAAAACCGGACTTCATATTAATATTAAAGCCATTGGTTTGTAAAAAGTCTTTTTTCCTGAACAGTGAGGTGACGGCAAAGGTGTTCCTTGCCAGTAATGTCTCGAAAGTAAAAGGCGGCATGGGCTTTATCCCCGACCGTCTGCCGAACATCTTTATTTTCCCTGCCACCAGTTTCGTGTCAGGATTATTTTCCAAAACATCTACTGCCTGTGTTAAAAACCGGACTCCTAATTTGTCGTCGGCATCCAGTGGCAGTATATATGTTCCTGTAGCTTTGGCGATAGCTTCATTACGAGTTGCAGATACACCTTTGGGTGGATTTAAAAAGACTTGTACACTGCCATGGTTGATACTTTGAAGTAAACGGAGTGTTTCTTTATCTGTTGACCCATCATCCATTACGATGACTTCAAGGTTTTGCCAGGGTTGTTGCAGGACACTGTCAACAGCTTCCTGCAAAAATTTCCCATCATTATGACAGGGGATGATCACCGAGACTTTGTTTTGTTTACTCATTGGTAATTTTGGAATCAGGAGTTTTTAAAAACGGTATGTAATTCCCATATTAAAATGAATATTCATCACATCTTTTCCTTTTCCGTCCCAGAACCCCGGTGGAAGAGGTGCTGTATATTGCCATTGGTAGTTTAACGACTGGATAAAAGAAAGGTTAGCATTCACCA
>WGGC01000008.1 GCA_015491905.1 Bacteroidales bacterium
AAGATGTATTTATCAAGATTAAGTTAAACGTTAAGGAAGGTAAATTACATTTTGAAACGTTAAACAGAATTTCTGAAGCAAAAAATAAAGATAAAGCTTCTGGTATAGGGTTATCAAATGTAAAAAAGAGATTAGAGCTACATTATGGAGGTAATTATTCGTTAGATTTCGGACGTGATAAGGACTTTTTTAGAGTAGATTTGCAACTGAATTTAAGGTCATGATAAACTGTATAATTGTTGATGATGAGCCATTGGCACGTGAGATACTTGAATCTTTTGTGGCAAAGGTTCCTTTTCTAAAATTAGTTGACTCCTGTAAAAATGGATTTGAAGCTATGAAAGTGCTTCAGGAGAATGAAGTAAATCTTGTTTTTCTGGACATTCAAATGCCGGATATTACAGGAATACAATTGTATGAAAGTTTACCCGAGCCTCCAATGGTTATTTTTACAACTGCATACAGTAACTATGCGGTTGCAGGTTTTGATATGGATGCTGTGGATTATCTGCTTAAACCTTTTTCTTTTGAAAGGTTTTTAAAAGCAGTAAATAAAGCCAAAGCATTTCAAAAAAATAAAACTCCCATAAAAAATGAAGGGATCAAACAGAGGGAATTTATTTTTGTGAAAGACGGTTCTAAAGTAATAAAAATTGATTTTGACAATATTCTTTATCTGGAAGGAATGAAAGACTATGTTAAAATTGTTATGAAAGATAAATATGTTCTTACATTAATTTCCATGCAGCAAATGGCTGAAAAATTACCTTCTCATTTATTTGTCAGAATACATCGTTCTTATATTGTGGCTATCCCTAAAATAGAAAAGATAGAAAAAAACAGGGTTGTTATTAATGACCAATGGCTGCCGATTGGAAATTCATTTAAATCCGGTTTGTTTGAGATACTGGATAAAATTAATTAAACTTTTCAAATATATTAGTCGATGAAATTAATACTTTCGTCAGTTTTCTATAATAGATTGTATAATATATTTCCCTTATAAGTAAATAAATGAAAATTTTGTAACCCCTTAAATTATTATATTATGAGATTATTTATGTTGATGATCTTTTCCATGCTTTCGTTAGTAGCCTTTCCAAAAGGTAAAAAAAATCAGGTTTTACACAGTAAAGAGCAAAGTAAACCATTAATAATTGATGGAAAATCAAATGACTGGCAAGTTCCTTTAATATTTAATAAAAAGAGTGGCTTTTATTATGGTATCAGTAATGATAAACAAAACCTTTATATAGAAATGAAAATAAAAGACCCTGTTTTAATGCAGAAAATACTCACTTTAGGCTTTACTATATATATTGATCCAAATGCTAAAGCAAAAAATATTTTAGGCATTAACTATCCCGAAAAGGGAATGATGAATCGTAAAAAAGGAAAAAATCGTCAAAAAAATAAGGAACCAAATCTTGAGAGCCGCGCCGAGAGATTAAAAAAGTTTAACATGAAATTTCTTACAGGAATGGTTGAAGGCCAACTGGTGGGTTTTGATGAAGCAGGGATGGAAGAATCCTATTTTGGTGAGGATGATATTGATGCTTTAATACAAATAAATAACAAAGGGGAATTAATATATGAAGCGAAGATTCCATTAAAAAGCATTTTTAAAAATCCCTCCTCTTATTTAAAAGGAAAGCCTTTTAGTATTGTTTTGGAGACAGGATATTTTAACTCGTATAATGGGAGAAACGCAGAACATATGGCAGGAGGGTTTCGTTCTATGGACAGGTATAACAGATATGGTTCTCCTTATGGAGGAGGAATTTCCAGAGCACGGCCTCCAATGCTGGGAAAAATGAGGCAGCAAACAGGTTCTCCCGCAATGCAATATATGTTGGAACCTACAAGGCTAAAAATAAAAAAAGTTGTTTTAAATAAATAGTAAATTTTGAAGCGCACTTAATTAGTGTATTAATAATCAAATAAATACAAAATAAAAGTTAAATAAACTGAAAGTAATGAGAAAAAACTGGATTGTTGTTTTAGGAATTATCTTTTTTATGGGTAGTAATGCTTTTGCTCAGGCAAAATTTAATAAGGTAGAAATAGGAAAAAGAGGTGGAGTGATTTTTGGCAGAGTTTTTTCTTCAGAAAAAAAGGTGCCTATGGAGTACACAAATGTTGCACTTTATAGTTTGCCTGATTCAGCACTGATAACCGGTGGAATAACAAATAAAACAGGGGCTTTTAGGTTTTCGGGTTTGAAAAACGGAAATTATTATCTTATTGCTCATTTTATAGGTTTCAAAACTAAGCAGGTAAATAAAATAATATTAGACGATCAACACAGGTTTGTAAAATTACCTCCTATATTTCTTTCTCCTGCCAGTTCTACACTGAAAGGGGTGGAAGTAAAAGCCAGACAACCCCGTATTTCTTATCAAATTGATAAAAAAGTTATTAATGTTTCGCAAGATTTAAATGCAGCTTCCGGCACAGCTGTGGATGTATTGGAAAATGTACCTTCTGTAAATGTGGATATTGAAGGAAATGTTTCTTTAAGAGGATCTTCAAGTTTTACGGTTTTAATTAATGGCAGGCCAAGTGTTTTAAGTGGAAGTGACGCATTGCAGCAAATTCCCTCTTCGGCAATTGATAAAATTGAAGTAATCACTAACCCATCAGCAAAATATGACCCTGAAGGAGTAGGAGGTATAATAAATATTATTCTGAAAAAAGATAAAAAATTAGGTTTAAATGGCATTGCCAGCGGCTCTGTCGGGACAAGAAATAAATACCAGGGAAATGTTTTGCTTTCATATCGCAAGGGAAAAATTAATTATTATGTTTCTGTTGATGGAATGAATAGGGATATGCACATGAAAGTAAAATTAAATAACCAAACCTTTAGTGGAGACACTACAAACTACAGGATATCTAATCTTACAGGAACACGGAGCCGTAGAGGGTATGGCGTAAAAGGTGGTGCAGATATTAATTTCACAAAAAAAACAGGATTATTTTTATCTGCAAAAGTCGGTGGATACGGTTTTGGAATGAATAATGACAGTAAACAACATATTTATACCCTTCCGGCAACATTTGAGAAATATTCAAATTCTGTTAGTAATTCTAATCGCTGGGGAAATTATTATACAGGGCAGGCAGAATTTCAGCATAAGTTTAACGAGCACGGTCATCAGTTGGATTTACTGTTTTATTATTCAACAAGAAAAAGTGATGATAGCGAAACGCAATCCGACTATATTACAAATATGAATTGGGAACGTCTGAATTATATTCCTTCTCAAATTCAAACTAATACCTATGATACATCATCAGATATGCGAATAAAAGTTGATTACGCCTTGCCTGTTGGTAAAAAGGGAAAGCTGGAAGCCGGGTATCAAACTCGTATTGCAAATCTTAATGGAGAATATAATTTTATGAATTTTGATACTTTATCCGGTACCTGGGTAAGTAATTCTGCAAGAAGTAGTTTTATAAAATTTCATAGAAATATATATGCTTTATATGTCAGTTTTAAAAATCAATATAAAAAACTAGGCTATGAATTTGGATTGAGAGGAGAATATACTGATAGGTCGGTAAATAATTTTGATGGTACCAAACCTTTTGTTATTAGCAGGATGGATTATTTTCCAAGTGGATATTTATCATATAAACTTTCTAAAAAATCACAGGTTTATGCAAGTTACTCCAGGCGTATTGACCGGCCAGGCAACTGGAGTTTAAATCCTTTTCCAATGGTAATCGACCCATATAATTTAAGGGTTGGAAATCCTGAACTGCAGCCAGAATATATCGATTCATTTGAATTGGGAACACAAAAATCCATTAAAAAAGGATTTCTTTCTTTCGAAACATATTATCGTATTGGAAGGAATAAAATTTCCAGGGTTGTAAAATTAGATACAGCAACAGGGATTATGGTTCATACAAGTGCTAATCTTAACAACGATTACTCCTTGGGTATGGAATTTATGGCTAACTTACGTCCTGTTAAATGGTTCAATTTAAATTTTTCCGGTAATATTTATCATTACAGGTTGCAAGGTAATGTTACCGGGTCAAATGTAAGTGCTAAATCGACAAACTGGACAGGTCGGCTTACCGCCAGTTTTAACCTGAAAAATAATTTCAGAATCCAGATGATGGGAATTTATATCAGTCCATCGGCAACTGTACAAGGAAGCAGGAAAGGTTTTGCATATACAAATTTAGCTTTACGAAAGGATTTCTTCAAGCGTAAATTAAATATAACCTTATCTGCACGTGATTTGTTGGGTACAGCTCGTTATGAATTTCAATCTTCAGGATCTAATTTCCGCACTTATACTACAATGCAAAGAGAATGGCCTGTTATATCACTTAATGTTAATTATATAATTAATAATTATAAGCAGAAAAGAAAAAGACCTTCTCAGAATTCCGATCAAGGAGTTCCTAATGATATAGGATTTTAAAAAAAAATTATAAAAAATTAGCTGCTGCCGGATTCTAAATCAATTAAACGTTTGTTATAAGGGGAACAGCGTTTTGACAAGTATTTCAGAAAAACGGTTAGCAGCTAATTTTTTATTTAGTAATTCTCTCTGATGTTGTTGATTTATTATTTTTTTTTCTATTTCAACTAATCTTTTCCCTTCAAAATATAAAACAGCATCTTTAATTAATCCATCCTTTATTGTTAGTTTAGTTTCAATATTTCCATAATCTGTACTTAGCTTATTTTCGAAACTAAATACGGGAGAATATCCATAATTCCATTTCCAGGTATGATACTTTTCTTTAGCCAGCAAATTAATATCGTTAATTTCCTTATCAGATAGTTGACGGGTATTCTTAATGTTAAAATAACTGATAAAAAAAGCTATCATACTTTCCATAAAATCTTCCATTGTAACCATTGGCAGGTAATCAGAAATATTTGTAACACTTGCTCTTACAGAAGTAATAGATTTATCCTTAATATTTTCAGTATTTTTATTAATAACATTGTTTAACCAGTCAAGGTTAGTTTGGTACAAAAGTGTTCCATGGTGCAAAACTCTGTTTTTAAAAACATGACCTGAGTTACCAGAAAATTTTTTTCCGTCAAGGGTAAGATTATTTTTACCTTCAAAGCGAACATCAAGGCCAAGGGTTTTAAAAAAATCAATTACAGGCCGGGTAAATTTATGAAAATCAACTAAACTTGTTTTGCTTTCCGGTTCAGTAATTAAAGTGTAGTTAATATTTCCTTTATCATGAAAAACTGTACCTCCTCCGGATATTCTTCGTATTACCGGTATATTATTCTCTTCGGTAAATTTAGTATTTACTTCCCTTAAAGTGTTTTGATGTTTTCCTATTATAACACAAGGTTCATTTTTCCAAAACATCAAAATTTCTTCATTAATATTTTTAAGAATAAATTCTTCTGCTGCGATGTTGAAATAAGGGTTAGACTCTTGTCTGTTAATATAGATCATAAAATAATTTTTAACAAAATTACAGTTTTTGTTTTTATATAGTAGGTTATTAATAACATGTTTTTATTATTACAAGTACTATTTTAAACTAATTAAATTTTTTATCATCGAGATAATATTTAAAGTCAATTGTCTTGATATTCAATGTATCTTTGCCCGCTTTAAAAAATTAGATTTACCATGCAAGAAATTAAAAATATAGCAATCATTGCTCATGTTGACCACGGGAAAACAACTCTGGTTGACCGTATCCTTCACCAGGTAAAATTATTCAGAGAAAATGAAGAAGTTGGCGAATTAATACTAGATAGTAATGATTTAGAGCGTGAGCGCGGCATTACTATATTATCTAAAAATGTTTCTGTTAGATATAAAGGAGTTAAAATTAATATTATAGATACTCCGGGTCACTCCGATTTTGGTGGCGAAGTGGAACGGGTTTTAAATATGGCCGATGGGGTACTTCTACTTGTAGATGCCTTTGAAGGGCCAATGCCCCAGACACGTTTTGTCCTTCAGAAAGCTATTGATTTAGATTTAATGCCTATCGTAGTGGTAAATAAAGTAGATAAACCAAATTGTCGTCCTGAAGAAGTCCAGGAAGCGGTTTTTGATTTAATGTTTAATTTGGGAGCCTCTGAAAAACAATTGGATTTTGCTACTGTTTATGGCTCTTCCAAAAATGGTTGGATGGGGCCGGATTGGAAAACACAAACTGATGATGTATCCTATTTGCTTGATCAAATTCTGGAACAAATTCCTTCTGCAAAATACGTTGAAGGCTCACCGCAAATGCAAATTACCTCACTGGATTACTCTTCTTATGTTGGCCGTATTGCCGTGGGCAGATTGTTAAGAGGGAAATTACAACAAGGTATGAATGTTTCTCTTGTGAAAAGAGATGGGCGTATTGTGAAATCAAAAATAAAAGAACTTTATCGTTTTGAAGGATTGGGTAAAGAAAAATATAAAGGTGAAGTTTATGCCGGTGATATCATAGCATTAATGGGTCTTGAAGATTTTGAGATTGGCGATACCGTTGCTGATTATGATGAGCCCGAAGGATTACCTCCTATTAAAATTGATGAGCCTACAATGAGTATGTTATTTACAATTAATAATTCACCATTTTTCGGTAAAGAAGGTAAGTATGTAACCTCCAGGCATCTAAGAGACCGTCTATTTCATGAAATTGAAAAGAATCTGGCTTTACGTGTAGAGGAAACAGAATCTGCCGATTCGTATAATGTCTTTGGCAGGGGGATTTTACACCTTTCTATTCTTGTAGAAACAATGCGTCGTGAGGGATATGAATTTCAACTTGGTCAACCAAAAGTTATAATTAAAGAAATTGACGGGGTTAAGCATGAGCCTGTTGAAAGCTTAACAGTACTTGTTCCTGAGGATTTTAGCGGAAGAGTTATTGAAATTGTTTCTAACAGAAAAGGTGAATTCCTTAATATGGAACCTAAAAATGACCGGATGCAGTTGGAATTTTCTATTCCATCCAGAGGAATTATTGGCTTAAGAAATACTATTTTGACTTCAACTGAAGGAGAAGCTATTATTGCTCATCGTTTTAAAAGTTTTGAACCCTGGAAAGGTAAATTTCAAGCTAAAAATAATGGTGCGTTGATTTCTATGGAAACAGGAATTGCTATACCTTTTGCTATATGGAAACTACAGGACAGAGGTAGATTTTATATTGAACCTAATGTTGAAATTTATGCCGGTCAGGTAGTTGGCGAACATAATCGCGATAACGATTTAGTAGTTAACTTAAATAAAGGAAAAAAATTATCCAATATGCGTGCATCCGGTTCTGATGCAAAAGTGTTAATTTCTCCTGCTTTACGTTTTTCTCTTGAAGAATATATGGAAATTATCAGAAAAGATGAATATTTGGAAATTACTCCCCGCTCTCTCCGGCTAAGAAAAATATTGTTGAATGAAACCGATAGAAAAAGAGCGGGTAAAGCTTAGGAATATATGATAAGAAGCCGGTATTTTAGAGAATTGTTTTTTGTTCTTTTTATTTTTACGATTTTATCAATCGGGTTGAGTAGTTGCGGACTTGTAAAACAAGTTGCTGAATTTGATAGGTTCGTAAAAGCAAAATTTACAATACATAGTGTTAAGCTTAATGACGTGGCGGGTATTAATTTTCCCAAAACTTCTTCAGCAAGAGATATAAACTTTTCTGACGTAATTAAGCTTACCGGTGCCATTCTTAAAGATACATTACCTTCTACCCTTGTTTTAAATGTTGAAGTGTTCAATCCTTTTGATAAAGAAGCCGGAGTGCAAGGAATGGAATGGAAAGCAATGCAAAATAATTTAATTGTTGCAAAAGGAAATATTGAAAAACCATTGTTAGTTGCTCCTCATGGTAAGGTATCTTTTCCTTTATATGTTAATGTAAACCTTTCAAAATTGATTACTCTAAAAAATATTCAGCAGTTATTAGGCTTGTTTTTAAATAAAAGTAAACCTGCTGAAATACTTGATAAGCTTAATATTACAATTGGAATACGACCCTATTATAAATTTGGACCCGAATTAAAAAAATTCCCTGATTATATTATTATTTATCCAAACCTAAAGAAATAAAATAATTTTTTTATTTCTTTAGGTTAATTTTTTTTTGAAGACATTTGTTTGTGAAAATATGACTCCTGTCAGCATCAGTATTCCACCTAGAATAATTCTTACTGTAATAACTTCATGTAAAATCAATATACCTCCTGCCGCTGCAAATAACGATTCTAAACTTAGTATTATTGCGGCATGAGAAGGAAGTACATTTTTTTGACCTAAAACCTGCAAAGTATAAGCGACCCCTACCGACATTATTCCTCCATATAAAATTGGTATTATTGCTAATCGTACATCCTGTAACGTTGTGGTTTCAAAAATTATTGATATAATTATACTTAGTAGGGAAGCAATCATGAATTGAATAAATGATAGGTATAACACGTTAACCTTAGGTGCATATTTTCCAATAATTAAAACATGCCCGGCAAAGAAAAAAGCACTTATAAAGACTAGTCCATCTCCTAACATCAATGATAAACCTTCTTTTATTGATAGAAAATATAAACCTGCAAAAGCAAGGATTATTCCTGTCCACGTTTGCATATTAACTTTTTGTTTCCAGAAAATACCAAATATAGGAACTAGAATAACATATAAACTTGTAATAAAACCGGCATTTCCAGCTGTTGTATATACTAATCCGATTTGTTGAAAAGATGATCCCAAAAAAAGAAATATACCTGTTAAAAATCCGGCTTTTACCAAAATGCTTCTTTGTTTAATTTTATTTTTTATTGCCGGTTGTCTTTTTTTATTCCATATTATTAAAGGAAAAAGTGATAAGCTGCCAAGTGCAAACCGTATTCCATTGTATGCAAATGGAGAAATATGTTCCATTCCTGCACGTTGGGCTACAAATGCAAGCCCCCATATAATGGCCGTGACCAGAAGAATTATTTTAGAATTAAAGGAATTAAGTTTCAAATTAATTTTATTGGAATTTTATACATTAATTTACTTCAAAAATACAGGTTCTTTTGAAAATGAAAAGTTTTGCCCTGATTTAATCTTCTATTATTTTACGAATATATTTTTTGGCTAATTTTGTGATAATTCATCTTGTATATAGAAATAAATGCAGGGAAAAATATTTTTATATCAAAGAAATATTATTTTTGTATAGAATATATTGATATATGATACATGTTAAAATATTAAAATTATGCTTAGTTTAAGAAATGAATATATAATGCCACCCATTAAATTGGGTTATAGTGATGGGACAGGAATTGTAACTGCAAAACATCATAATTTTTATAATTTGCGCAGCAAGCATATTGGGGCTATATCTTTGGAGCCATTATATATGGATTCAGGGTTGAGAGAATTACCTACTCAATTGGGTATAGATGATGATAATAAATTGCCAGGACTCCAAAATCTAATATCTGTTATTCACTCTAATGGAGCAAAAGTTATTGCTCACATTAATCATCCCGGAAGGATGGCAAACCCTAAAATTCCTGGCAATTACCATTGGTCATCTACTGATAAAGCCTGTGAAAATGGCGGTGTAATTCCTTTGAAAATGGATAGAAAAATGATGGATTCAGTGATTCAAATGCACGTTGAATCAGCTATACGGGCTGTAAAAGCAGGGTTTGATATACTTGAATTTCAAATGGGTTATGGATATTTGATGGCACAATTTCTTTCACCTGCTGTTAATGACCGTGATGATGAGTATGGTGGAAGTTTTGAAAATAGAATTAAGTTTCCATTGGAAGTATTTAATGCAGTTAGAAAGGCTATTGAAATACCTGTGATTGTAAGACTAAGTGCCGACGAAATGATTCCTAATGGATTTCATCCGGAAGAGATGAAAAAACTGGCAAAAATACTTGAAGAGGAAGGTGCAGATGCCATACATGTAACTGCTGGAAATGCGTGCTCAACACCTCCATGGTTTTTTCAGCATATGTTTATTCAAAAAGGAAAAACATGGGAATTTGCAACTCAAATAAAAGAAAAGGTTCAAATACCTGTAATATTTGTAGGAAGAATCACATCGTTATCAGATATTAAATTTATCAAAGAAAATTTTGGAGCTGAGTATATTTCTGTTGGTAGAGCTATGGTTGCAGACCCTGATTTTATTGGTAAAATTACAGGGATGGTAAAAGAACTGGTAAGGCCATGTTTGGGCTGCTCAGAAGGCTGTCTTGGCGGTGTGAAAAGTGGTAAGGGCCTGGGTTGTGTGGTGAATCCATTAGTTGGAACCGGACTTTCTGAGCCTGAAAAGGTAGATAAAACGAAAACATTTGCTATTGTTGGCGGGGGATTGGCTGGAATGGAAGCGGCAGTGATATTAACTACCAGAGGACATAAAGTTGTGCTTTATGAAAAAAATCAGTTGGGAGGTCAATGGAATCTTGCCTGGTTACCACCTAAAAAAGAATCGCTTAAAGAACTTTCAGATTATTTTATTAATGAATTAAACGAGTTAAAAATAGAAGTGCGCTTTGAAGAGGCTACTAAAGATACATTACTTAAAGGTAAATATGATGGAATTATTATGGCTACCGGTGCATTACCGGCAGTTCCTCCAATAATAGGTCTTAAGGATCATTACTGGACAGAATTTCTGGAAGATGATCAGTTGCCTAAAGATAGTAAAGTGCTCATTATAGGAGGAGGTTTAATTGGAATGGAAGTCGCCAGTAAACTCGTTGATCAAAATAATGAAGTTATCATTGTTGAAATGCTTGAAGATGTAGCCAGAGGGATGGAGATGATTGAAAGAGCGCTTACTCTGAAAAAATTAAAAGAAAGAAATACTCAAATCATCACCAAAAATAAAGTTAAAGAAGTTGATGGCGATAAAGTTATTCTTGAAAGCGAATCAGGAACTACTGTTCTGAGGGGAGTTGATAAAATTGTTGTTGCTACAGGTATGAAACCATATCATCCTTTTGAAATTGAAAATAAAAAAGTTCCTGTTTATTTTGTTGGTGACTCATTAAAAGTTGGCAAAGCTCAGGAGGCAATAAGAGAAGCTTACGAATTAGCATGTAGACTTTAATAATTATATAATATGCCTAAAACTAAACCTTTTGATGAGAACCTGAATAAATATGAACTTTGGTTTAAAAATTATAAAGCTGTTTATGAATCGGAATTGGAAGCTATTAAAATTATTACCAAAATTCCTGATAATGCAATTGAAATTGGTGTAGGTAGTGGTTTGTTTTCTTTTCCTTTAGGGATAAAAAAAGGTATAGAGCCCTCTGCTGTTATGGCTAAAAAAGCCATTCAACGAGGCGTTGAGGTAATCAGTGGAACTGCCGAATCTATTCCGTGTAAAAGTCTTTCAATTGATTATGTACTAATGGTTACTACCATTTGTTTTGTTGATGATGTCCAAAAAAGTTTAAATGAAGTTTACAGAATACTAAAGCCGGGAGGAAGTTTTGTTTTGGGGTTTGTTGATAAAGCAAGCCCTCTGGGAGAGGTTTATCTTGAATTCAAAGATAAAAATATTTTTTATAAAGATGCTGTATTTTTTGATACTAAAGAATTATTGGCATCTTTAAAATATTCCGGTTTTGTTATCGAAAAAATAAACCAGACTGTTTTTGGCATGCTGGATGAAATTAAAAGCAAACAACAGCCTATAGAAGGGTTTGGTAAAGGTGGATTTGTGGTAATACATGCCATTAAACCTGAAAAATAATTTTTTATTGCTACTTTTTAAATGTTAAATATTTTTTACTACTTTTAGCCCTGTAAACTACACAATTGTGTTAACCCGGGCCCAATGACTTTATTATTTAAACATCTTTCTGTAAAGATTTTTATCAATTTTTCACTGACATTTTTATTTATTTGGGGACATCCGTTACAATTAGCAGCACAACAAAGCGATGCTTATGGTGCAGGTTTAAACGGAAGTACTGTTGCCATAACTGGTTTTTGGAGTGTTACAGGAAATCCTGCCGGACTTGCAAGTTTACAATATACTTCTTTTGGGATGGATTATTCCAATCGCTTTTCAATGAGTCAATTAAGTTCTAAAGGACTATCTGTTGGATTTAAAACTAATTTAGGAACCCTAGGTTTAAATATGAGATTTTTTGGATACTCCGCCTATAATGAAATTGCAGCCGGAATTGTGTACTCGAAAATGTTATCGAAAAAGTTAAGTGTTGGTATAAAATTGAATTATTATCGATGGTCATCAGGAAATGACTATGAGGTAAATCAGAATGTCTCATTTGATGGAGGAATTCAGTATGAATTGAGTTCTTCTTTACTGGTAGGTTTTTCATTTAAGAATCCTATGACATTTTTTAATAAAAAAGTGAAAATACAGACTGTAAGTTCTAATTTAAAATTAGGGCTGTCTTATTATTTTATTCCTGAATTAATGGTTACAACAGAAGTTGAAAAGAATTCCTTTTCCACTATTCTGATTTTTCGTGGAGGTATGGAATATGTTTATAAAAAAATGTTTTCTTTCCGTACCGGCATAGGGACCGGGATGGAAATATTTTCCATTGGGTTGGGTTACAATATAAAACATTTGGAAACAAGTTTTGCGGCTACCTGGCACACAACTTTAGGGCTGTCCCCTCAAATATCACTTTCTTACCATTTGTAATATGAAGAAATATTTTAAAATAGTACTATGGACGGTTATGTTTTTGACAGTAACAAATTGTTATTTACATGGTCAAATTATAAGCGACTCCTCTTCCTATTTTATAAATAATGATATAGATAATATGCTGGAAGATTTGGCTGCTGCTAATGAGGGAATACAAGATTATTCTGATTTACTGGATTCTTACCGTGAATTATTAAAAAATCCTGTTGATATAAATCAGTTATCCGGGCTGAAAATATTACTGGAAAACAGAATTATTAATGAATCTGAATTATTTTCTCTGGAAACTTATATTAAGCAAAATGGTCCTTTTCTGAGTAAGAATGAGCTGTTTTATGTAAAGGGATTAAGTAAGGGAGCAATAGAAAGGTTGGAATACTTTACCAAAATCGGTAAGCAAAATATATCAATAAGTAGAAATATTGGATTTAAACCTATACGGCAAGAGCTTTTTTTCAAAGGCAGTCAGATTTTTCCCAAAAGGCAAGGGTATATATTGTCTCCAAATGAAGCCTGGAAAAAGCCTGGAAGTACTTTTCTGGGAACCCCCCAGCAATTATATTTAAGATATAAAATTAAAGGTGGTAATAATTGGCAGTCAGGTTTTACCGTTGAAAAAGATGCCGGTGAGGTTTTTCTAAACCGTTCTATAGGAGATTCCGTCGTTAGTATTTTAGGAAAAAAACCGGTTTTCCCTGATTTTTATTCAGGTTATATTTTTTATTCTGCAAATGGATGGATAAAAAAAGCTGTCGTTGGTGATTTTCATGTTGAGGTAGGGCAAGGGTTGACTTTATGGTCAGGACTGGCTTTTGGAAAATCTTCACAAACTTGTATGGTTAGATACTTTGGTAAAGGAATACGGCCAAATACTTCAGTAAATGAAAATCGATTTTTTAGAGGTGTTGCTGTTACACTTCAGAAAATGGGATTTCAGATTATGGGGTTTTTTTCAAGAAAAGGGTTTGATGCTAATGTGATAGGTGTTAATGCTCAACACAATTTGATTATTAGCAGTTTACAACAAACAGGTTACCATCGTACTATAAACGAACTGCTGGATAAAAATGCTGTCTTCATTACTAATATAGGAGGGAGTATTCAGTTTTCTCATAAAAATTTTACTGTTGGCAGTGTTTATTATAAAACAACACTCTCAGCTATCATGCAGAAAAACATAAATCCTTATGGAAAATATTACTTTAGTGGAGATCATCTGGAAAATAGTGGTCTATATTTTAGCTGGAATATAAATATTGCATCTCTTTTTGGCGAAATATCTGTAAACCCGGGCGTTCCAGGGTCACTTTCCGGAATAGCAGGCATGAATACTTTTTTTTCACCAAGATTTAGTTTATCGGTTCTATACCGCAATTATTCTATGAAATACAATAGTTTATTTTCCAGTCCTTTTGGAGTAAACAGCAGAGGCCAAAATGAAGAAGGTATTTATATTGGAATTAAGGCTTTACTTTCGGGATCGTTATCATTAGCGGCTTATGCTGATTATTATAAATTTCCATGGTTGAAATATTTAAGTGATTTTCCTTCAATAGGGAGAGCTTACCTTATACAATTGGATGATGTTGAAAATGACAGATTATCCTTTGTTTTTAGATTTAGGTATAAATACTTTTCAAGAAATATTAAACATGAAAATTTATTGCATGTTGTCCCGGGGTTTGGAGAAAGGTATGAACTTAGGTTTGGAATGATAAAAGTTCTTAACACATTATTTATATTAAAATCACGAGTAGAAGGAGTAAAATATTCTTTTAATAAAAAAAGAGAATTTGGTTTCTTAATATACCAGGATGTAGTTTACAAAAAGTCCGTTTCACCTTTTTCATCAATTTTTCGAGTAACATATTTTAATACACAAGGCTGGAATAGTCGTATCTATACATATGAAAATGATGTGCCATATAGTTTCAATATTCCTGCTTTTTATGGAAATGGATTTAGTGTTTTTTTGCTATCATCATGGAAAATAAAAAATGGATTAAAAGTGTGGATTCGAGGGTCGTCAACAATATTTTTTGATAAAAAAACTATAGGAACCGGGCAGGCGATGATATCTGGAAACAAAAAAGCAAGCGTAACACTTGCTTTAAAATATCAATTTTAACTTGACAATGATAAAAAGGTTTTAAAATTTAGTAAATAGAAAAAAATGAAAAAGAATCTACAAGTATTTTAACTTATTCTATAACTTCTCATCACCGAAAAATAAATATCTTTATAATATTAGAATAGCGATAACATGTGTAATTAGATGTAATTTAATAGATTAGACTATGTCTAATTACACATGTTATTGCAATACAAAAAGTTCTTATAGAAGTTTTTCCAGCTTATTAATCAGAACCTGTTTAGGAACGGATCCAACCTGTTTATCAACTACTTCTCCATTTTTAAAATATAATAATGTAGGAATATTTCTAATTCCATATTTTCTGGCTACTGCAGGGTTGTGATCAACGTCAAGTTTCCCTACTAAAGCCTTATCACTATATTCTTCACCAATTTCTTGAACAACAGGCCCTACAATTCTACATGGACCACACCAAACAGCCCAGAAATCTACAATTACAGGCTTGTCAGAATTTAAGACAAGGGCGTCAAAATTGGAATCTGTTAACTCTAATGCCATTTTTTTATATTTTATTTTTTGAGAGGCAAAGATAACCAAGAAATAAATTCATCAAAATAGTTTCCTGTTTTTTTAATAATCTTTTGCATTTGTAAAAGATAGAACATTTTTATTGTGATAAAATATAAGAAATATTTTTTAAATTTTCCATAGAAGTAACAAATCCCAATGGATCGATCATATACTTTTTAGACTTCAGCAAAATATTTTTCTTTTTATTTTTTTCCTTAATAGAAAAATACAAAGCAGCATTTCCTGGTGACTGGCTGGAAAAATCTTCTAATTTTTTTATTAAGGCATCATTTATCATGGCAGGTTCTATTTGCAGAGTTATTTTCCGAACTAGTTTACCTAAAACTTCTCCCAGTAATGAAACATCCTTAACATTTAAATTAATCAAACTTTCGTTATATCTGCTTGCTTCTACTTTTGCTTTAATAAAAAGTTTGTTCCCGGGAACCAGCATATGTTTGAATTTTAAATACATTTCTGAGAAAAGACGTATATCCATTGATCCGGTATAATCTTCTAAAGTAAAAGTTCCGAAAAATGCACCGTTTTTTGTAGATCGTTGTGAAAACTGTGTGATGATTCCTGCGAAGGATAAATCTTTGTTCAAATAAGGTTTCAAATCATTCTTTAAGTTGGCAAGGGTTACATTACATGCGTGTTGTATAGTAATTTTATCCTGATCAAGTGGATGTCCGGAAATATAAAATCCCAGTACTTCTTTTTCGTTTTTTAGTTGATGTGTAGCAGGCCATGGGTTACACTCAGGAACTTCCGGATGGTTTAACTGAACAGCCTCAGAATCACCAAAAAGAGAAACCTGTGCTGAATTTTTGTTAGCTTGATATTTGCTTCCGAATTTAATAACATTTTCAATGAACTCAGGACTGTTTTCATTTTCACGGTAGAAGTACTGTGCCCGGTGTATGTTTCCAAAACCATCAAATGCACCGGCTTTTGCCAAGGCTTCAATAGATCGTTTGTTAACGGATTTTAAATCTATACGTTTCACAAAGTCAAAAATATTTTGAAAAGGACCATTTTTTTCTCTTTCCAGAATAATATTTTCCACAGCAGCTCCTCCAACACCTTTTATAGCCGCCATGCCAAATCGTATAATTCCTTGTTTGTTAACAGTAAATGACAGAGCACTTTCGTTTATGTCCGGTCCGAGAACTTGAATTCCCATTCTGTTGGCTTCACCGATAAAAAAAGTGATTTTTTCGATATTGTTCAGATTACGACTTAATACTGCTGCCATAAATTCAGCAGGATAATGTGCTTTTAAATAAGCCGTTTGATATGAAACAAATGAATAACAGGTGGCATGGGATTTATTGAAGGCATATTTAGCAAACTCTTCCCAGTCTTTCCATACTTTTTCCGCTTTACTCTTCTCAATTCCATTCTTTTCACAACCCTCAAGATATTTAACCTTGAGTTTTTCCATTTCTTCAATTTTCTTCTTCCCCATTGCTTTTCGAAGGGAGTCTGATTGCCCACGGGTAAAGCCGGCTAATTTTCTTGATAATAGCATCACTTGTTCCTGATAAACGGTAATGCCATAAGTTTCTTCCAGAATATCTTTCATTTCCGGAATTTCAAACTCTATTTTTTCTTTCCCGTGCTTTCTGTTTATGAAATTTGGTATATATTTCATTGGTCCCGGACGATAAAGCGCATTCATGGCTATCAGGTCTTCAAAGCGGGTAGGTTTCAACTCCCTCAGGTATTTTTTCATTCCATCAGATTCAAACTGAAATAGTCCTGTGGTTTCTCCGTGGCTATAAAGTTCATATGTAGCCTTGTCTTCAAGTGGTATGTTATCGATGTCAATATCAACCCCTTTAGAACGTTTAATGTTTTCAACAGCTTCCTTTATTATCGATAGTGTTTTCAGGCCAAGGAAGTCCATTTTCAGTAATCCAATAGATTCAACGTATTTTCCATCATATTGTGTTGCAAAGTCTAAAACGGACTCCTTTACTGTAGAAATGGGTACAAATTTTTCAAGATTATCACGAGCAATGATAATTCCACAAGCATGAGTACCTGTATTTCTTACGGAACCTTCCAAAGTCATTGCGTTTTTTAACACGGAAGAAATCTCAGGTCGGCCTGTTTCTAATTCTTTTTTTAGCTCAGGGACTTCTTTAATAGCATCATTTAATGATACTCCCGGTCTTTCAGGAATCATTTTTGCTAATCTGTCAGCTTCTGACAAAGGTAGTTTTTGAACCCTGGCAACATCCCTGATAGCTGATTTAGCGGCCATAGTACCGAAGGTAATTAAATGTGCCACTCTCTCCTTACCATATTTCTGGGAAACCCAATGTAATACCTTTTCCCGTCCGTCATCATCAAAATCAATATCTATATCAGGCATAGATATTCTATCAGGATTTAAGAACCTTTCAAACAGTAAATTATATTTAATAGGATCGATTTGGGTTATTTTAAGGCAAAAAGCTACTACCGAACCGGCAGCACTGCCTCTTCCCGGGCCTACTACAACATCCATGTTTCGTGCTGCTTTTAAAAAATCCCATACAATAAGGAAATAGTCAGGGAATCCCATTTTTTTTATGGTTTCCAGCTCAAAATCAATCCTTGTTTTTATTTCCGGTGATATTTCTCCATACCTTTCTTTTGCACCTTCATAGGTGATGTGTTTTAAGTAGTCATCTGCATTTTCAAATTCTTCAGGAATACTGAATTCGGGCATTATAGGCTTATTATCCAGAGGGAATTCTTCAATCTTAGCGGCAATCTCTGCAGTATTTTCTAAAGCTTCCGGAATATCAGAAAATAATTGCTGCATTTCTTTTGGCGTTTTAAACCATTCCTGTTTCGTATAACGAAACCTGTTTTCATCATCAAGATCCTTACCGTTGCCAATACAAATTAATCTGTCGTGAGCTCCGGCATCCGATTCTTCAATAAAATGCACATCATTGGCAGCAATTATTTTAAGGTGGTGTTTTTTGCCTAATTTTATCAATTCCTGATTTACAAATTCCTGATCATCATATACTTTGTTATCCATTTCAGGATTTCCGGTTTTATGGCGTAATAGTTCAAGATAAAAATCATCACCAAAAATTTCTTTATATTCCAGTAATGCTTCCTCACCTTTTTCCGAGCCTTCATGAATTAGTTTGTCGGCAATTTCTCCTTCTAAACCGGCAGATAAAGCAATTATGCCATTTCTATATTTCCTTAGTAAGTCCTTGTCAATTCGTGGTTTATAATAATAGCCTTTTGTCCATCCTTCTGAAACTAAAGTCATTAAGTTTTTATAACCTTCTTTATTTTTTGCCAGTAACACCAAATGCCATCCTGCCCCATCAATTTTAGCTTCCTTTTTATTTATTCCTCTGCGTGCAATATATACTTCACAACCGATAATAGGCTTAATACCTTCTTTTAATGCTGTTTGATGAAATGATTTAACTCCAAACATATTTCCATGATCCGTAATTGCCACAGATGTCATATTTTCAGCCTTAGCTTTTTTTATTAGTTTAGAGATATCTGATAAACCATCTAAAACAGAGAACTGTGTGTGGACGTGTAAATGAGTGAATGGAATTTCTTTTTTTACTTCAATATTAGAAATTTTATTATCTGTTACTGAAGTCTTTTCTTTTTCTTCATGATATGCACTTACTTCCAATCCAATATTTTCAATGGGTTGAGGATGCATTTTCCGAAAATTATCTACTATTTCTTTTGATAGATTTAAATTAGTTTCATTGATAACATCAATACGTAATAATTCAAGAAAACATCGAGCTGTTGCTTGAACATCAGCCGAAGCATTGTGAGCGGCATCAAAATCGGAATTAAATAATTTTTTGTATAGTTCTGATAGTCTGGGCCATTTATATCTTCCTCCTCTTCCTCCGGGAATTGCACAATAGTCTGTCGAAATTTCTTTGGTATCAATAATTATTTTATCATCAATATTATAAGAAATATTTTTTCTGAGGCATTCTACCTTTACAACAGTATTATCAAACTCGATATTATGACCAATGACAACCTTGGCACTTTTAACAGAATTATTAAAAATTTTAAGTACTTCACTAAGGTCTTGGCCTTCCTTTTGGGCTCTTTCAGTAGATATTCCATGTATTTTCTCAGCCCCTCGTGGAATTATAAATCCTTCGGGTTTGATAATGTAATTTTTTACCTCAATAACGTCACCATTTTCATCATGGATTTGCCAGGCTAATTGAACCAACCTTGGCCAGTTTTCAAAATCAGTTAATGGAGCTTTATCATTTTTTGGAAGCCCCGTGGTTTCAGTATCATATATTAAAAACATTATCTGGAATTATAATTATTTGTTAATCAGATTATTTAAACTTTTTTAGTGTTTTAACAAAAGTAATTAAATAGTGTGTAAATATAATTGATGTTGAAAACTTTCAGAACGATTTAAGGTAATATGTATTTCTGTTGGTTAACATAATGTAACTTAAATAAATGCAAAAATTATTTATAGTATTAGATAATATTTATTTTTTTATATTTATTTAATCTTTATACATTAATGTCTGTTTCAGATAATTCTTTATTTTTACCTTTTCAGAAACATTCTTTTTTATAAAAGAATTATATGTTTAAATGATGTTTGTATTAGTTTAACAAACAATTAGAAAAATAATAATTTTAATTAAATTTAAGTTTGTATCAGGATTATCTTTTAATTTAAAAAATGGATAAAAAGTTTATGAATGTAGAAAGGCTAAAGCGGAGAAAAGATCATATTATCTTTTTAATATGTTTGTTTATGGCCGCATTATCATGGTTGTTGATTAAGCTTTCCGATGATTATTCTGTTACATATCCTTTAAAAATTGAATATTCAGATCTTCCTGAAAATAAAATTTTAAAAACAGTTAATGATTCTGTATTAAATGTGAGCTTTAAATCTGATGGGTATAATTTACTGGATTTATATCTATACAGAAAATTAAGATTTTTAAAAATTAATCTCTCTAAAGTTAAAATGGTTAAGATAAGAGATGGAAAATACGAAATTTTTACCAGAAACCTGGCTAAATTACTTTCCAGGCAGTTAAATGTAAATGAATCTGATATTTCATTTTCCGTTCCTAAACTTCAGTTTCAGGTTGAAAATTTATACAGTAAAGTTATTCCTGTTAAAGCAAAACTTAATCTAACTTTTAAAAGTCAATTTGCCCTATATAAAAGTATAATTACGCCCTCTAAAGTACGGGTTTTCGCACCTAAAAATGTTCTGGATAGTTTGAAATATGTTTATACAAAACTTATTACACTGAATGAATTAGGTAAAGATGAAAAAATTAAAGTGGGATTACTTTCTCCGGGAAAAGAAATTATTAGGATAAAGCCTAATAATGTTAATATCGTGTTGGAGGTAAGAAAATATACTGAATTTTCATTTAAAGTACCTGTGAATGTTTCTAAAGTAAAACCTCAAATTAGGACTTTCCCTTCTTCGGTAACGGTTTATTTTAATATGTTTCTGGAAGATTATAAAAATTTAAGTCCAAAGGATTTTAAGGTTGTTCCTGATGTTAAAAATATAAACCTGGGGAAAGTGAATATGTTAAATTTAAAAGTTGTAAAACATCCGGCCAATGTTAGTAATATAAGATTAGATCCTGTTTCAGTAGAATTTATTATTTTAAATTGATATGATTAAGGTAGCAATTACAGGAAATATAGGAAGTGGAAAAACTATGGTTTGCAGGATTTTCGAAACATTATTTATTCCTGTCTTTTATGCCGATAAAGAAGCAAAGGATCTTTATGATAATCCTAAGGTTAAAGAAAAAGTAATAATGGCATTTGGCGATGATGTTTATAATAAGAATGGAAAAATAAATAAAGCCGTGTTAGCGAGCATTGTGTTTTCTGAAAAATCAGCACTTAAAAAAATAAATGAAATAATTCATCCTGCTTTATTCAACAAGTATAACAACTGGTTAAAAAAACACCAGAATAGTATATATACTATTCATGAGGCGGCCGTTTTATTTGAGAATCATTTTGAGAATTATTTCGATTTTATTATATATGTTTATGCACCGCAAAAATTAAGACTTGAGAGGGTTATAAAAAGAGATAACATTTCAAAAGAGGAAGTCCTCAAGAGAATGAACCATCAATGGGCTGATGATATAAAGTCTAAAATGTCTGATTTTGTTATTGTTAATGATGAAAAATCATTTTTAATTCCCCAGGTATTAAAAATCCATCAGAATTTATTAATAAAAAAAGAAAGAAATGAATAAAGAAGATATGACATTAAATGTTGTAGCACTTACTAAAACGGTAGGTAGTTGGATATTTAATGAGGTAAATCGTGTAAATGAAAACAATGTAGAATATAAAGGAGTTCATAACCTTGTTACTTATGTGGATAAAACCGCAGAAGAAATGCTGATTTCTGAATTAAAGAATTTAATTCCTGAAGCCGGTTTTATTGCTGAAGAAGATGACAAGTTGCAAAAAGCAAAACGTTTTAACTGGATAGTTGACCCCCTAGATGGAACAACAAATTTTATTCATAAGGTTCCTTTGTATAGTATTTCTATAGCCCTTATGGATGAAGAAGATGTTGTTTTAGGTGTTGTTCATGAAATTAACTTAAAGGAAAGCTTCTTTGCCTGGAAAGGAGGAGGGGCTTTTTTAAATGATAAACCAATTAGGGTGGCTGATACTTCTGATTTGGATCAGTCGCTGCTTGCTACGGGTTTTCCTTATTATGACTATAACAGACTTGACGAATATATGGATTTATTTAAAGATATGATGAAAAGCAGTAGGGGAGTCAGGCGCCTTGGTTCGGCAGCTGTCGACTTAGCTTATGTTGCCTGTGGTCGATTTGAATTATTTTATGAATATGGATTAAACCCATGGGATGTTGCAGCCGGTGCTTTTATTGTTCAGCAGGCTGGTGGTGAGATATCTACTTTTTCAGGAGATGATAATTATATTTTTGGAAAGGAAATAGTTGCTTCAAATGGTAAAATACATAAGGAGTTTATGAAAAAGTTAAATGTTTATTTTCATTAGTGAATAGATATTTATTAAATGATATAATAATTTAATCTGTAATTATTTTAAAAAATGGAAAAAATTACAAAACCTGAAAAAGATAGTCCAACAAGAAGTGTTTTAAAGGCCATAAGCTGGCGTTTTGTAGCATCGGGGGCAACTTTCATTATTAGCTTTTTTGTGTTTAGATATTCTACGGATAAAACAGACACACAAGTTCTTAAGTTTGCATCTGCTATAGCATCGGTAGATGTGGTGGTGAAGCTTATTTTGTATTACCTTCATGAGCGTTTATGGACAAATATTTATTGGGGGAAGTCATGGTATAGGCGAAATATAAGAAGAAAGAAATAATATGATTTAGTTTAAAAATTGTGAAATGATGGATGCTAACAGAATAGAGGTTATACAAGCAGATATAACTAGGTTACAAGTAGATGCAATTGTAAATGCCGCAAATCGATCACTATTGGGTGGCGGAGGTGTTGACGGAGCTATTCATAGAGCAGCAGGCCCTGAATTGCTGGAAGCAACAAGAAAATTAAATGGGTGTGAAACCGGATCTGCAAAAATTACTTCAGGATTTCGTTTACCGGCAAAATATGTTATTCATGCAGTTGGCCCTATTTGGAAGGGGGGGGATAGAAATGAACCGGAATTACTCAAAAAGGCATACATGACAAGCTTAGAGTTAGCAGAAAAAAATAATTGTAAAACTATTGCATTTCCCAATATTAGCACCGGGGTTTATGGTTTTCCAAAAGAAAAAGCTGCTGATATTGCTATTGATACCGTAAAAAAGTTTTTAGAAATACACCACCTTCCTGAAAAAGTTTTTTTTGTTTGTTTTGATAATGAAAATTATAAGCTATATAGGACTATTCTAAACAAATAGTTTGTTTATTTCTAAATATTCTCCAAAGAAAAAATTTCAGAATGAAAAAAATATTTTAGAATCTCATGGGCCAAATCATATATTGGCACTTGAGAATAGTCAATGATATTTGAATCTCCGGTACATATTATACCATTTTTTCTCTCTATAAGTACTTTGTCAGGAGAAAATACGGTTTGTGAATCTCCATCCAATTTATTATTATTTATTTTTTCAGTTATTAAAGCTGATAGTTTTCCGCTATGACTAATTGGGGTATCAAAGTAAAAATTAACAAACTGAATATTTTTTTTAATAAAAAAATCAAAAATTAAATCAACAGTCTGAACAATTTTTTCCCATTTAAGTTTTTTTCTATGTAATTCAGATGCATCTCTTAAAAACCCATCCATTCCAATAAAAACCCAATTTCCATTTAAATAACTCCCTATCGTTCTTATAACATTAAATCCATCAATATATATATGAGAGTTTGGTTGCAAATCAAGAATTATTTTTGTTTTTCTACTATTACGTTTAGTCAATATAGCAGTTCCTCTGAATAGCATAATTCTTTCGGTTGTATTTAATGCATAACGGTCAGATACAGTTTTTAAGGTTTGTTTTTGAGGATATTTTTTCTCTAAAAGAAATAAATAATCAAAAACTGCCTGATAAAATAATTGAGATGGAATCATTTTTTCAATACAAAAGTTATCTTTGTAAAGATAAAAAAACTGTAAGACGTTTGACGTATGTTTTTATGATATGGAATACAGATTTTTTATTTTATTTGAAGTATTTTTTTCAGTATTTAATATTTTTATATGAAGCTTTCTATTATAAATGGACCAAATTTAAATTTACTTGGCAGTCGCGAGCCGGATATATATGGTAGAAATACTTTTGAAGATGTTTTAAAGAACCTTAAGAAAGAATTTCCTAATGTGGAGTTTGACTATTTTCAATCTAATATTGAAGGAGAATTAATTAATTTTCTACATAATACTGATAAAACATCAGATGGAATAATTTTAAATGCCGGGGCTTATACTCATACTTCTGTAGCTCTTGGTGATGCTGTAAAAGGTATTGGCACTCCTGTTGTTGAAGTACATATCAGTAATATTTTTTCAAGAGAAGATTTTAGACATGTTAGTTATATAAGTCCTTATTGTATGGGTTCTGTTATTGGTTTTGGAATAGATTCTTATCGTTTGGCTGTTACTGCTTTTTTATTAAAAAAATAAAAATTATGTAAATTTCTTTTCATCTAAACTGCTGAATTTTTTATTACCTTTAATATAGTATTCCCAAACAATATTTCCTTTGTAAATGCCCCCGCATTTTTGCGGTTTTAATTTCTTCCTCTTTTTCATCAGGACTCTTATTTTACTATAAAAGGAAAAGTGTGCTTTTATAATGGCTAACGTATCATAATAATTACCATTAAATAAAAATTTTATTCCTGCTATGCCATCTAAAACTAACCTGCTACCTATTATAGGAACAAGGTTGTTTGGAGATAAATTTTTAAACAGCAGGTAAAAGTTATTTCTAAAATTTAAATAAGTCTTTTGGGGAGACTGGTTAGAAAGCGTTCCTCCTCCAACATGGTAAACAGTAGCTTTTGGCTCTACCATTATCTTATAACCTTTATTTCTGGCTCTCCAGCAAAAATCAATTTCTTCCATGTGTGCGAAAAAATTACTGTCAAAACCATCGAGATTATGAAATATTTTTGCATTTACAAACAGGCAAGCCCCACTGGCCCAGAATATCTCAGTTGCATTATCATATTGGCCTGTATCGGTTTCCAAAGTTTCAAAAATACGTCCGCGACAAAATGGATATCCATACTTATCAATATATCCACCTGAAGCTCCTGCATATTCAAAAACGTTTTTTTTATGAAAGGATAAAATTTTAGGTTGACATGCAGCTAAATCATGATTCTTTTCCATAACTGCATGAAGAGGAGTGAGCCATTCTGGGGTTACCTCTACATCTGAATTAAGTAATACATAGTATTTAAATTGCCCTTTAATCATGTTAAGAGCCCGGTTATAACCTTCTGCAAAACCATAATTCTTTTTTAACGATAATATGGTAATTGAAGGATGATTATTTTTTACCCATTCTGTTGAGTCATCTTTTGATCCATTATCAGCAATTATTAATGTGGCAGATGGTGTGTTTTTAACTAATACAGGAACAAATTTCTCTAAAAATTTTTTTCCGTTAAAGTTTAAAATAACAACGGCTGTTTTTTCCATATAAATGCAAAATTTTAAACAGATTTATTGGCAAAGGTAGGCTTAAATTTGGTTTTTGTCGGAAATTTATTTACTGTTCTGTAATAATATATTTCATTATTTATTATTTTTTAAGTCCTGGTGATATGTTTATATCTAAAAAGTAAAATTGAATATATCAAGACTGTTAAAATATATAATTTTAGTGGTTTAAATCTTTTTTACATCCTTATTTAAAATTATTCTTTATTATTCATTATATTTTTATCTTTGTGCGAAGTAAAAAATTAACATTTATGCAGGTTGAATATGTAATTCTGGTTACTAAAAATGACATGCCTTTGGGAACTATGGAAAAAATGGAAGCCCATGAAAAAGGGGTTTTGCATAGGGCATTTTCTGTATTTTTATTTAATAGTAAAATGGAAATGCTTTTGCAAAAAAGAGCTGCAGGAAAGTATCATTCTCCAAATTTATGGACTAATACAGTTTGCAGCCATCCACGAGCAGGAGAGGAAACCATAGATGCTGCTAATAGAAGGTTAATGGAAGAAATGGGAATGAAAACTGAACTGAAAGAATTGTTTTCCTTTTTATATAAAGCTGATGTAGGTCAAGGTCTAAAAGAACATGAGTATGATCATGTATTTGTTGGAATTTCTGATAGCCTCCCTGTAATTAACACTGATGAGGTCGGGGAATATAAGTATATGAATTTGGATGATCTAAAAAATGACGTCTTAGTTCATCCTGAAAATTATACTGTTTGGTTTAAAATCGCTTTGAAAGAGTTATTTAAGTATAATTCTAAAATTAAAGCTCTATTATAATAATTAAAGATAACAATTTTAATTATACTATTTAAAGTCAATGCTTTTAGGAAATTGATATACTTTTAAATTAAATTCCGGGACAACTGCCAGAATATGATCAAAAATATCGGCCTGAATATTTTCGTATTCTGCCCATTCGATAGTTTTTGTAAAAACATATATTTCAATTGGAATTCCTTTTTCCGATGGTTGTAAATGTCTTACAAGAAAAGTCATTTTTTTATGAATATCATTTCTGTTGGCAAGGTATGCTTTAAGATATGCTCTGAAAACTCCAAGGTTGGTCATTCTTCTTCCGTTTACTACTATCGAGGGGTCAATATGATTCTCTTTATTATACCTCTCAATTTCAATTTCCTTTGATTTTATATAGGGTTGCAGTATCTGAATTTTATGAAATTTTTTTAATTCATCTTCATTGATAAAATGAACACTGTCCATATCAAGATTTATATGGCGTTTTATTCTTCTTCCTCCTGATTCTTCCATCCCTTTCCAGTTTTGGAATGAATCTGAAATAAGACTGTAAGTAGGAACAGTTGATATTGTTTTATCCCAGTTTTGTATTTTAACGGTTGTAAGGTTAATTTCAAGAACAGTACCATCAGCACCATACTTTGGTACACTAACCCAGTCTCCAATACTTACCATCTTATTAAAGATGAGTTGCAATCCGCCAACAAACCCTAAAATAGGGTCTTTAAAAATTAACATTAAAATAGCTGATAATGTCCCTAAACTTATCAGTAAAGAATTTAAATCGCGGTGTAAAAAAGTGGCAATAATAAATAATCCGCCAAATATATAAATGATAATCTTTATAATTTGAATTAAACCCTTTATAGGATGATCTTTTGAGAAGTCATACCTCTCATAAAAATCGTTTATAGTAGATAATATACTGTCCAGCAGTAATATAACTATATAAACAAAAAAAGCGTTGGAAAGATTAATTATGAAGTTTGATAATCCGGAAAGGTGACTTAAAATTGCTGCACTATAATAATAAATTAGCAGTGTTGGAGTTAGAAATGATAATCTTCTAAAAAAACGATGACGAATTAATAAATCGTCAAATTTATTTTTAGATTTTTGAAGAATTGGAATAACAAGGCTTTTTATTAATTGCCAGGTTAAATAATATCCAAGATAAGAAAAAGCAATCCATAAAAGGTAAACCACTATTTCACTAAATGTTCTGGCAGTGGATAGTGAAACTCCTGTTTTTGAAAGTAAATGAATAATTTGTAATACGATCTCTTGAAGAAACTTCTCCATTTGTTAGATGTTAAACTTTGTTTTGATATTCTAAATATTTTTTTCTGATATAAATTAGTTTCCCTAATTTAAAATTCCTGTCAAAAATACGAACAAAATCCATAAGTCCATTTTCACAATAAATATGACCCAATGCAGCATCATAATTATTGTCATCAACATTATACTTTATTTTTTGTGTGATGCTTTTAAAGGTGTTCCAATGCATAGTACCATTTATATGCAAGTAGCTAAACTCTTTTTTATTTATATCCTGAAAAATGCCTTCAACACTTTCTTCCATGGAAAAAAACTTTCTTATTTTAAGCAATGCCGTTACCTGGTTTTGCTTTTTCTTTTTTTGAAATTCTAAGCCGGAGGTTTTGAGGTGCTGAATTATTTCAGGTAGACGTTCGAACATAACATCTTTTATTCTTACAAGATTAAATATTTGATTTTGAATTGTTATAGTTCCTGGAGCGCCATCAAAATTTATTTGAATATCTTTTTTCACATCCATTATTGACCTTATTATTTTATCATCATTATATCTTTTTTTTGTTAATAAGTAGTATGAATCAGCGTTTTCCTGTCCGGGTAGGTTTTTACCATGATATCCGGGAAATGGCTGAACAGATTCAAGAATGCGGAATTGACAATCTGATAACCGTTCTGCAGAAATAAAAGTTTCTTCCTTTGCAATTAATCCAATTGTTTTAATAATTCTTTTGTCCATATGCTTATTATTTTATTGATTATGTTTTAGATCTATATGAAAATAGTGCCAGATTATTTATATAATTTTTTTATTCCTTTATGTTAAAGCTAAAATATAAAAATATATTAATATCTATATAGGTTTTTGTAAAATAAAGAAAAACTCTCTTCCTTTTCTTGGTTTAATGGAGTTATCCGCAATCGAAAATGTTTTAACAATAAATTTATCGAAGAATAAATTTTTATATTCCTGGTATGTGGCACCAAAAGGCGGCTCGTTTTCAATAAACTCATGGTTAAACAATAGTCCAACCCATTTGCCTCCCGGTTTTAAAATGTTAAGTATTTGTTCGGTAAACAATTGTCTCTTATTTATGGTTATGGCACTAAAGAATGTTTGTTCAATTATTAAATCGTATTGGCCATAATGCTGAAAAAAGTCTTGATTTAAGATTTGGTTTTTTGGGAAGCCGGGAACACGTTTCTTAAATTTTTCTATTGCATACCTTGAAATATCCAGTATAAAAACATCTTTAAAGCCATTATTAAATAAGTATTCAGCTTCCCAACCACTTCCGGCACCCGGTATAAGAATTTTTTGGTCTTTATTTTTAATTTGATCAAAATATTCTTTTAATGGTAATGAAATGCTTCCGACATCCCAGCCTGTTCTATTTTCTTTGTGTTGTCTCTCCCAATAATCATGGGTAAAATTATCATCGTCTTTTTCGTGCATAATAGATTGAGAAATAAAAATTAGATATCCTTAAAAATTAAGGATATTAAAAACAAATATAAATATTTGCTGATATAAAGATGTGAAACAATTATAAATTTTATTAATCATAAATTACACACAGAATAATGATTAAAAAAATTTATGGGTGGGTAAAACGTTCTATGAATGAGGTTGTTTCCCAAATATCTAGATATCAATATAATATAAAATTATAGACACATTAAAATAATTGTAAAATTATTCAATTGAATTGGTTATTATTGCACTGATTTTAATTTTATAAAATGAAAGAAGGAAATAAAATAACAGAGATGTCCTCCCGTTATGATCATTTGGAGAGTATGTCTATTCATCAGCTGTTAAGTGGCATAAATACTGAAGATAAAAAAGTTCCTGAGGTAGTAGGTAAGCAGATTTCTAAAATTGAGTCTCTTTTGCAGGGTATTATAAAAAGGATGAATAACGGCGGAAGATTGTTTTATCTTGGAGCAGGAACCAGTGGAAGGTTAGGAATTTTAGATGCTTCTGAAGTGCCGCCAACTTTTGGAGCACCATACGACTTGGTTATTGGCTTAATTGCCGGAGGGGATATGGCTATTCGTAAAGCTGTAGAGTCAGCTGAAGATGATTGGGAACAGGCATGGAAAGATATGAGTTTTTATAAACCTACAGCAAAGGATGTTGTAATTGGAATAGCAGCTTCAGGAACAACACCATATGTTATAGGAGGGGTGATTAAGGCAAGAGCAGAAGGGATGCTTACTGGCTGTATTACCTGCAACCCTGATTCGGAACTTGCTAAAAATGTTGATCATCCTATTGAATTAGTTGTTGGTCCCGAATTTGTGACAGGCAGTACCAGAATGAAAGCCGGAACTGCTACTAAATTGGCGCTAAATATGATTACAACTTCTGCAATGATTAAAATGGGAAGAGTTAAGGGAAATAAAATGGTAGATATGCAGCTTACAAATCAAAAATTAATTAACAGAGGTGTTAAAATGATAATGGACGAAACCGGTTTAAATCCTGATGAAGCCAAAAGACTCCTGCTACTTCATGGATCAGTTAGAGAAGTTCTGGATAAAATTAATAATAGATAGGTATTTTTTTATATAATAGATGCTGGCAAATATATAAAATGTAATACTCGCTTTTTTTATGAATAAGAATCGAATTTTACTGTCACTGTATATTCTTCTTTCTTTTATATCGCTTTTCAGCTTTAAAAATATGAAAAGCCAGACTTACAATCAGTTAAAAAGTGATATACCAATAAAAGGAAACCAATTGTACCCTTCATGGAAGGGTAATGGAAAATTTCTGGTATTTCAAACAGATAGTAGCGGTAATTGGGATATAGCTGTTTGGGATATTGATAATAAACTTATAAAAATTGTAGCTAATAGTATATATCCTGAACAACATCCACAATGGGTGCCTGGCAAAAATACTATTGTTTATGATTTGACTAAAAACTTTGAGCCACAACTGTATGAAACTAATTTATTAAATGGAAAATCTACCAGGGTATTTAATAGAAAAATTAAAGCTAAGCAACCTTCTTTTTCTTCTACACGGCAATTAATCGTTTTTTCCGGAAAAACTGATTTTGACAATTACTGGAAAATATATTCGTATGATTTAAACTATGATAATTTGAATTTGCTTACTAGTGCAAATGGTAACGTTGATTTTCCTCTTTTTTCTCCAAAGGGAAACAGGATTGTTTTTCTTCAACAATCACCATTAAGAAAACAATTTTTTATGACTTCAAACTGGTATGGAAGAGAAAAAACCAATCTACATACCGGAAGAGGAAAACCGGCATGGTCATCGGATGGTTGGCGAATATTTTATGCTGATAAAAATGGGCTAAACTGGTCTGTATATAGTGTAAGAGAAGATGGAACCGGAATCCGGGAAATTTATACATCTTCTAATGCATTAAAATGCCCGGCGCCTTCTCCTAATGGGAAATTTTTAGCTTTTAGTGAAAAAATAAATAACATTTGGAAGATTAAAATCATTCAGATACAATAAACTTGAACTTTTTTTGAAAAATTAAAGCATTGATTATTGTAAATATTTGATATTACTTGCTGTAAAGAAACGTCTTTATCCAAGAGTCATATAGCTGATTATAATCTTTTCCAAATTCCTTTCAGTTTAGAAACCCTATATGTACAGGTGTCTTTTTTTACTTCAAGAAATAACTTGTTCGATTTAATCCGGAACCTGTAACTGCCAGGAGTTTTACATGGGTTGTTTTTTTTATGAATTGAAAATGTGATTTCATTATTTTTTATTTCAAAAAAACCTTCAAAGTATTTGTGATTATCCACCGAAGGAAAGTCGGCATTGAATTTATTACCAAAAAAATCAAGTAAAGCTCCATTTTTTTTATTGACCCAGTTTCCTTCCAAAATGGTTCTTTTACTGGATATTTTTCTTTCTATAACAGCTGGTTTTTGAGGAATAAGTTTTGATGCAGGTATTTTTACAAAAGGTTTATTTTCAGTCCCTGAATTGTTTGTTGTAGAAACAAAATATGATGTAATGGCTGCAATGATAATGATAATCACTATCCATATAATAGCTTTGGAAATGTTTATTATAGGTTTTTTCTTATTTAACTTATTATTTTTCTGCCCCATAATATTTTTTCTGCTAAAATAAGAAAACACTAAGTAATACAAATTTTTAATTTAATTTTATATTGATTATTTTATAAATATTTCTATTTTTCGTATAAATTATAGTATATTTGGAAATGGAACCGGTTATTAATTATAATACGATTAAACAGCCTGCTAAAGGTTTTTACAAAGAAAAAGGCAGTAAATTTATTGCTTTAGTACTGCCGGTTAGTTCTGAAGATGAAATAAAAAAAGGATTAAAACAAATTAAAAAAGAGTATTATGATGCCAGGCACCACTGTTATGCATACAGGATAAATCCTGAAAATCCCAAATATAGAAGTAGTGATGATGGTGAACCATCCGGTACAGCTGGAAAACCTATTTTAAATCAAATATTTTCCAGAGAACTTTATAATGTTTTAGTTGTTGTTGTTCGTTATTTCGGAGGAACTAAATTGGGGGTAAGCGGATTGATAAAGGCTTATAAGGAAGCTACTCTTGACTCATTTAATAATGCTGAAATTATAAATGAAAATGTTGTTGTACACTTTCAGATTTCATTTCCTTATACACTAATGAAAACAGTTATGAAAATAATTAATGATTATGGTTTAAAAATTTTAGAACAGAATTTTTCTGATAAAGTTGAAATAGTTCTTGAAGTAGAAAAGAAACAAAAGAAAATAGTGGAATCTCAATTTGAGAAAATTTTTAAATTAGATATTAAAGATTTGATAAACAATAATTAAAGAGTTTTTAATTATTGTTGTCTATATACGATAAAAAAAGTTAAAAGTCAAGAGTAAAAATACTTTTTTTTGCACGAATAATGTTATTTATTTGTTAAATAATTCTGCCGGAGATTTATTTTTATTTCATCCTGTGAGTCTTAGTGTTTTGTAAAATTTTGTGTTATTAAAATTATGTTATTGAGTAAAACTGTTACCGACTTATGAAAAAAAAGCATGTTGAGATATGGAATAGATGTTTGTCTGTAATAAAAGATAACATTCCTTATCAAAGTTTTAAAACTTGGTTTGAACCTATAGTTCCGGTGCGTCTTGAGAACAATATTCTTACTATTCAGGTACCAAGCCAGTTTTTTTATGAATGGCTTGAAGAACATTATATCAACTTACTAAAAAAAACTATTAAAAAGGAACTTGGACAGGCAGGTAGGTTGGAATATAGTATTATTATGGAGAGGTCTTCCTATCAAAATGCAGATCCTGTTACTATTAATTATCCAACATCAAATAATAAAAAAGCTGCTAATAAGCCTGTTTCAATGCCCCTGGATATTAATAAAGGTAGAAATCGAGAAATTCCTAATCCTTTTATCATTCCCGGCTTGAAAAAATTAAAGGTGGAATCACAATTGGTTGAAAGTTATACATTTGATAATTTTATTGAAGGTGATTGTAATCGCTTAGCGCGTTCTGCCGGATGGGCAGTATCTGAAAATCCTGGAAAGACAGCTTTTAATCCTATGTTGATATATAGTCAGGTTGGCTTGGGGAAAACACATCTTGCACATGCAATAGGATTACAAGTTAAGCAAAATTATCCCGAGAAAATAGTTCTTTATGTTCAAACAGAACAATTTATTAATCAGTATATAGATTCTGTTAGAAATAATAATCAAAATGATTTTATTCATTTTTATCAGATGATTGATGTTTTGATATTGGATGATATACAGTTTCTGGCAGGAAAAGAAAAAACCCAGGATGTGTTTTTTCATATATTTAATCATTTACATCAGAATAATAAGCAACTTATTCTTACTTCCGACAAGCCTCCTGTTGAATTAAAGGGTATGGAACCTCGTTTGCTGTCACGTTTTAAATGGGGTTTGGCTGCTGATTTACAATCTCCCGATCTTGAAACCAGGATTGCAATTTTGCAGAAAAAATTATATTCAGATGGAATTAATATGCCCGAAGAAGTAATAGAATACCTTGCATATAACATTACCACAAATATTCGTGAAATGGAAGGTGCACTTATTTCAATTCTGGCACAAGCTTCTCTTAATAAGAAGTCGATTAATCTTGAACTTGCAAAACAAATGATTGATAAGTTTGTTAAAAATACCACCAGAGAAATTTCTATCGACTATATTCAAAAAGTTGTATGTGATTATTTTGGAATAACAGTTGATTTAATGAATTCCAAAACCAGAAAGCGTGAAATTGTCCAAGCTCGCCAAATGGCAATGTTTTTTTCGAAAAAGCTGACAAAAAATTCACTTGCTAATATTGGTATTGCCTGTGGAAATAAAGATCATGCCACTGTTTTGCATGCCTGCCGTACAGTCAACAATTTATTGGAAACCGACAAACAGTTTAAAATTCATGTTGATGAAATTGATAAAAAATTAAAATTTTAACTTTTTATCAGCTAATTTTTTCAAAAATTTTATTGAAATTTCATAAAAATTTCGTACCTTGTGGCAAACCTAAAAGATTTAAAAAATGAAAGTATTGTTTGTCGATTTGGAAAATGTATGTCGCTCTCCTATTGCAGAAGGAATTTTACGTGAAAAATTAAAGAATCTTAATATTGAAGGAGATGTTGATTCTGCCGGTTTCGAATCTTTTAATATTAATGAACCACCTGACAAAAGAGTTGTTGAACTTGCTAATAAATATGGGTACACATTAACAGGTACGGCACGTATTTTTGTGACTGATGATTTTGAAAAATTTGATAAAATTTTAGTCATGGATACAATTGCATATAACAAGGTAATGGAATTAGCAAAAAAGGACGACCATAAAAACAAGGTACAATATTTAATGTCATATGCTAATGGTGGAAAAAATGAATCTATTCCAAACCCCTATTATAGTGGAAATGCTGACTGTGAAATTATATTTCAAATGATTAATTTGGCTGTTGAAAAATTAGCTGATGAGATTAAAAAGTAATTGTTTTAATACATGGATATTGTCGATGCGGACTTTGTTAAAGCATTAACCCGAATAAAGCCCTTTATTAATAGAACCCCTGTTTTAACTTCTCATTATTTTGATAATTTGTTTAATAGCGAATTGTTTTTTAAATGTGAAAATTTTCAAAAGGCAGGT
>WGGC01000009.1 GCA_015491905.1 Bacteroidales bacterium
CAAAAAAAACAGCGGCAATTAAATAACAATATTCCAGAATTGTTTCAGCTGTTGTAAAACTAATATTTTGCTGAATGTGAAAAATTTCATTCATTTTATTTTGTTTTTTTCTTTTTAAACATTTCTAACATTCTATCTGTCACCACAAAACCACCTGTTACATTCAAAGTGGCCATAAATAATGCAACTATACCTATTAAAATCTCCCACCAATTCTGTGCCTGTCCGGTGAAAATAATTGCACCAATAATAACAACACCACTAATAGCATTGGCTCCTGACATCAGCGGGGTATGTAAAACTGAGGGTACATTTGAAATCAATTCAAACCCCAAAAACGTAGCTAACACTACCACAAAGATTTCCTGATGATAGGTAAAAAGTAATTGAACTATTGCATCCATAATTTATAATTTTTCGATAAATTTTTTAACTCTGTCACTTAAAATTTCATTATGATGAGATACACAACTTTGCTTTAATATTTCATCATCAAAATCAAGGGTTAACTCTCCCTTTTTAGAAATCAATAATTTTAGAAAATTAATTAGATTATTTCCATACATATGGCTTGCGTCAATAGGCATGGTTGAGGGATAATCTGTTTTTCCTAAAACTCTAACCTGATTAAAAACAATATTTTTTCCTTTTTCGGTAACTTCACAATTACCGCCACTGTCTGCAGCCAAATCTACAATTACTGACCCGGGACTCATATTTTCAACAGTTTCTCTTGTTATTAAAACAGGAGCTTTTCGACCAGGTATTTGGGCAGTTGTAATTACAACATTACTATTCTTGGCATGCTCTTGCACAAGTTGTTGTTGTTTTTGTTTATACTCTTCTGTTTGTTCAACAGCATAGCCACCTGCCGATTTATCCTCACGAGCTCCTTCAACTTCCACAAACTTAGCACCTAAACTATGAACCTGCTCTTTTACCTCAGAACGCACATCAAAAGCCTCTACCTGGGCACCTAATCTACGTGCTGTGGCTATAGCTTGCAAACCAGCAACACCGGCTCCTAAAACCAAAACTTTTGCAGGCCTAATTGTTCCTGCGGCAGTCATAAACATAGGGAAAAAGCGAGGTAATGCAAGAGCCGCATCCAAAACAGCTTTATAACCTGAAACTGTTGCCATAGAGGATAATATATCCTTATCCTGAGCACGAGTAATTCGGGGTACAATATCGAGGCTAAAAGCAGTTAATCCTTTATCTTTTAATATCCTTACCGATTCTGTATAGACTAACGGATTAATAACAAAAATTAAAATTTGATTTTGTTTTAATGCATTTATCTCCTCCTCTGCCGGTAAATGAATTCCAAGAATCATTTCAGCATTTTCTAATATATATTTTCGAGAAACTACCTCTGCACCCGCCTCTTTATAATCTGCATCAGACGCAAAGGCATTTTTTCCTGCCCCTTTCTCAAACAGTATATGAATATTTTCACTCTTTAATTTTTTCACCTGATCAGGTAATAAAGCCACCCGGTTTTCTATTTCAGGCTCTTTTAATATTCCTATTTTCATTTCAGATATTTTTTATGATAATCCTAATTTTAAATTAGACCGTGTAAAGATAATAAAATCTTATTCTTTTTTCCAACAAAATGCAAAATGATCTTTTAAATGATTGATTAAAATCAACAGGTTACTCATCATTTTATTAAATTTGTCAAAAAAATATATGTTAATTATTTTATCCCCTGCTAAAACAATGGGTAATAATATTAAATTACCAAAAACTTTAAACTATACTATTCCTGAACATATCGCTAAATCAAAAGAATTAATTAGTTTGCTAAAGAAGTATACAATAAATGACTTAGGAAAATTAATGAGAATCAACCCCAAACTGGCACAATTAAATTATGAAAGATTTCAAAACTGGGAACTACCTTTCACAATTAAAAATTCATATCCGGCTATTTTTAGTTACTTTGGAGAGGTTTATAACGGATTAAATCCAAAAACTTTTACGGTGGAAGAATTAGCTTATGCACAGACCCATTTAAGAATTTTATCAGGCCTTTATGGAGTAGAAAAACCTCTTGATTTGATACAACCTTATAGATTAGAGATGGGATTAAAAATTTCATTGGATAAATATAAAGACTTATATACTTTTTGGAAGGATGATATTACAAATTCTATTAAAGAAGCACTAAAACAACAAGGAGACAATATTCTAATAAATCTGGCTTCTAATGAATATTATAAAGCAATAAAAAAGTCTGAACAAGAAATAAAAGTAATAAATCCGGTTTTCAAGGAATTCAAAAATGGAAAAGCCAAAATCGTTACTATGTACACAAAAAAAGCAAGAGGAATGTTGGCAAGATACATAATTAAGAACCAATTAAAGGCACCGGAACACCTAAAAACATTTGAAGAAGATGGTTATTACTATAATGAGGCTTTATCACAAGAGGAAACAATAGTTTTTACAAGATAAGAAAAGTAAACCTTTAAATTTTTTGAGGTAATAAACAGTAGAAAAAATTATAATAATTACAATTATTAAATCTATAATTCTCATATTCATGTGATTAAAAAATCCTCTAAAAAAAACCAAAAAAAAGGGCAGAAAGTATTAGGAAAAGGCAAAAAGATAGTTACTTTTGCCGTCCCAAATAATGAAGGGGAGTTCATAGAAAAGATACCAAAGCAGAGGCTGCAGGTCAAATAAAAAAAAGAGAAATTTTTTTCAAAAAAGCTTGCACGAAAGAAAAAAGGCATTACTTTTGCACTCCCGTTTTGAGAGAAGGGAGAGAGTTCATAAAAGAG
>WGGC01000010.1 GCA_015491905.1 Bacteroidales bacterium
ATTGAAGGCCTTGTTGTTTTATTTGTGATAAGGGTTTCAGCAATATTCCTCCATATGAGAAATGGGGCACGCTCACCCACATTTTACCTGTAAATATCAGTGGTAAAAGTCCTGTTAATTCCTTATTTTGATATATAAGAATATAATATGGCTTCCATTTAAAATGGTTCTTATAGAAAAAAAACAGGGATGGGTTGAAGGAAAAGGGGACAGGCTCTGCAAGAGCAGAGGAGAAATTATTCCATAAAAGTATTGCTTCAGAATCTTTATATGGAATTAATTTTGACATATTTTTTCGGGTTATAGAAGGTTTTGTAAAGTTCAATGCCTGCATCTAACACATAGATAGTAATTGCTGAGGGTTGTTTTTGTATGTATTAAAAGTCGTAATAAAGATTACGCAGGGAAGTGCGGAGACTAATGTAAAAATAATTTGTTTGGGAAGAAGAGACATCATTCTTTAAATTTCTGAAAACAGCTCCTACGGTAAGATTCAGGTTATACGAAGGATTAATTAAAAATGATGCACTTATATTTTGATATAGTAAACGGTTACGAATTCCCTGGCCAATAAAATTTCCATATTTTCTTACACGCGTATTATAAGATTTGTAAATATCACCGCCATAGTTTTTCCCGGGAGGATCAGTACCAAAAATAGAATACATAAACTCATAACTAAAGAATAAACGATGATAATTGTATTTCAGGAGACTTACCAATTCTCTGAAATTTGCTCCCAGTGGATGTGCCAGAGGTTGATTATATGCCCCGTAGTTCATAATCTCCTCGCGCTCCGAATAGGTGTAAGGTGGCACCTGGTTATATTCTGTCTGGAAATAAAGATTCTTTATTCCCGCCAAATCAAAAGTCTTAAAGCCCACCTGAAAGCCTTGTTTATTTGCCCAGTAGCCGTTTTGCTTCAAGACTTCCTTAAGTGTAAACTCATCAATGATAAACTGACCGTAAAAGACACTATGTTTTCCCACTATTACACTCAGATTGGCACCCAATAAGGCGTTGTCAGGGGAGCCTATACTGAATTCTACCGGGCGCATAAAGATTACCGGATTCATATACTGATAATCAAATCCGCGATACATCCCCAGGCTGTCTATATTTTTCCATACTATTGCATCAAAGAAACTCAGGTTAACTCTTTTTGATATAGCCCAACTCAGGTAATGAATGGCTGAATATTTCCGGGCATAACCATAATCGGGCATAGATGTACGAATATCCACATACTGGTTATAAAGCACAAGGTATTTCAAATGCCAAACAGAAACCATAATTTTAAAAAACAGATTGCTGAAGCTGTTATCTGATAGTAATAACGACCGGTAACCATCTCCAAGGAAATTTCTGCCATTTCCAAACTGAAAAGTAAAATGCTCTCCGGGTTGATAATTTACATATCCATTAACTTCTGAAAAATCAAATCCTGTCCCGTGGAAAGACCGCACCAGACCCTGTGCGGGTACTACCCTGTTTTTCCGGATATACTTATCCAGGTAAAACGGAAATACCCCCTGGTTTTCATAAAACCGTGTGTAGTAAGTAATATTCTTCCCTATACGCCCCATAAGTTCAATTCCACGAGTATTATTCCATGTGGTACGGCTGCCATCTTTCCCTATGCTAAAGTTCATCAATGGATTGGCTTCCAGGGTAAAACCTTTCCGCTTCAATGTAATCACATTGACGTTAAACAGCTTGTTCCACCATTTGCCATTCCATTTTTTTGCTTCCGGTTTTTTAAACCATAATTCCTTCTGAATGGAATCATAGTTTACCGCCTTTTTCACTTCGGGAAGATAAAGCGGGCGTATGGAAGTATGAAAATAAAGCTTCGGGCTGTACAAAGCCTTTTCCAGATTTAAACTGTAACTCTGGTTCAGGGGCAGGTATTCTTCCTGAGAAAATGCCGGGATGCTAACAATTACAACCAGAAAAAATATAATGGGGGAGAGATATTTTCTTTTCATTGGAGAAAGGTTAAAAAAATAAATTATGAAAGTACAGTTTTATTTTGGTTTTTGGTAATTGGCTGTTAGCTTTGGCTTGTTATGAGTTAAATATTGCTATTGATCCTTTATCTTTTCAGTCTTTTAGTTTTTGACCCTTTACTAATCATTCAATATTTGCCTTAAACTTACCAACAATACCTTTCTTATGCCTCCTTCTGACTATATAGTAAGGGATAAAGGAAAGGAAACCTGCCAGTAAAATTAAAATTGTTAAGAGACTATCAATACTAAGATTCCTCATCCAGAATGATATTACAATAAACAGAACATTAAAACCCAAAAGTATGAATGTTGCCTTTTGATGGCTGCCCGTTACTTCCAGAAGGTAATGGTGAATATGTCTTTTGTCGGCATTAAACGGCGATTGCCCTTTTGCCATACGAATTAACATCACCCTAACGGTGTCAAATACAGGAAGTATTAATATTCCAATAGATACAGAAGGAGCTGCGTTAATAAAATATGGGCTTGCATGATTTAACATAATATTTAGTTCATTAAATTTTATGGCGAAAATGGACAAAATAAAACCTAACATTAGTGAACCTATGTCTCCCATAAAAATTTTATATTTTTTCGAGTTAAAGAAATTATACTTGAAAAATGCAAGTAAGGCACCGGTAATAGCTACTGCCATAATTGCCAGTTGATATTTACCTATAAGATAAAACCATGTTCCAAATGCAACACTTGAAAGGATTCCAACACCTGAAGCAAGCCCGTCGATACCATCAATTAAATTTACTGCATTTATAATTGCCACTATAATAAAAAGACTTAAAAAGTCACTGGTAGCTATATTCAAAGTCGTTATGCCGGCAAAACCATACAGATGTGTAATTCTTATATCTCCTAAGTCAATGATAATCCCTGCTGCTATAATTTCGCCAAGAAATTTCTTTAACGGACTTAATCCGTTAATGTCATCTTTAAGTCCAATGAAAAATATAATTATTGTTGCCGCAAGAATATACTGAATATATGGTATTTGTGAAATTTTTACAAATATCATAGAAGAAATTATAAATCCTGAAAATATAGCCAGCCCTCCCAATGTAGGGGTAATCTTTTCATGAGAGGTTCTTCCATTAGGAACAGCATACAATTTCTTTTCGTGTATAACATTAATTAATGGCGGAATAGAAATATATGTAATAATGAAAGCCACTATAAAAGTTTCAGCTAAGATTATATTTTCATTCATAAATAAAAACTGCATTTTTTTGAGGTTGTTACTGCAAATTTAAGGTAAAACCTTATACTTTGTTATAAAAATATTAATTATTTGTTTTCTGAAAAGGAAAAAACATATTATTATTGATAATAAGTTAACACCGGTTTCTGAAAAAAAATAAATTTACTGAAAGAAAAAATACCAGGAGGAGTTTTTAAAAACGGTATGTAATTCCCATATTAAAATGAATATTCATCACATCTTTTCCTTTTCCGTCCCAGAACCCCGGTGGAAGAGGTGCTGTATATTGCCATTGGTAGTTTAACGACTGGATAAAAGAAAGGTTAGCATTCACCA
>WGGC01000011.1 GCA_015491905.1 Bacteroidales bacterium
GCCGTTTTGACCCTGAATGCCAACCCGCTGGAACATTGTGATTCGGTCGCCTCGGACAACATGGTGCTGCACTTTGTGAAAATCCCCGTGGCCAACGCCGGCAAGGATGACACCATTTGCGAAAACAAATCCTATACGTTACAAGGCGCTGCCGAAAATTACAGTTCGGTGGTGTGGAGAACTTCAGGGGATGGGACGTTCAGCGACAGCACTAGCCTGAACGCCGTCTATACGCCCGGCAAAGCAGACATTGCCGCCGACTCGGCCGTTTTGACCCTGCAGGCCAACCCGCTGGCACATTGCGATTCGACAGCTTCGGACAACATGGTGCTTTACATTAGGCGAATACCTGAAAAACCAGAAACACCACAAGGCCCGGGTACTATTCTGCAAGGAACAGATTTAACAACAGTTTACGCAATTGATGCCGTTAAATATGCCAAAGCCTACACATGGCACCTATATCCTGACAAGGCCGGTACCATTGCAGGAAGCTACACTACCGGAACAGTGACCTGGAACAGCAGTTACACCGGCACGGAGGCTTATGTCTTTGTTACGGTTTCCAACGGAAGTTGCGGCAGTGTTTCCTCCGATTCGTTAAAGGTCAGGTTGAGCCCTGTGGGCATTCCGCAACATGCTGATGCCAAAAACATTCTGGTTGCCCCCAATCCTACCCGTGGGAAATTTACCTTAACCCTGAACGACAGAAAAGATTACCGGTTAACGGTTGTCAATTCTACCGGGCAGGTTGTTTTGCAAAAAAGGCTGAAAGCATATCAGTTACATAACAAATTCACGCTCGATTTGGGCTACTTCCCTGCCGGCATTTATTATCTGCGCCTCGTCAGTGAACAGGAGGTCATCATTAAAAAATTAATGTTAAACAAAACTTTTTAAGGATGAGTGTAAGCTTCCCTGTTTTTCAGGCCATTTAAAATTAGAGTTTTAAGTGAATTTTGCAATCCTATCCATAGGAGTTTTATTTTTTAATGAATCATGTGGCCTGTTGTAAAAATTTACTGTTATAATTTTTTGTTTTTAATACAACGGACACTGAAGCCATAAGCCTTATTATTAACTTCTCTGAATACTTTATCTGATGTACTACTTAAAAGTCTGCTTCATGCATGATCATTTGAAGATTCGCTTGCCGACCAGAAGTAGGCGTTTTTAAAAAAGAAATTATATATAATTCCACCTGAACCATCAGGGGTGCATTGTCCTCTTGGCTTTGCGTCAAAACCACTCAGGTCATTTCCATTACTATTGTCTAACCAACCAGTTTTTGATTTCATTTTTTTTCCTTTATCAGTACCTCGCCAACCTTTGGTATCTGCCTCACTTTGGCTCATGCCTAAATGCATTCCTAATATTTTCCATTCATCATCGGTTGGTAAATGCCACCCTTTGGGACACGCCGTTTTTGCATCATTCCACGAATAAAGGGTTCCATTAGCTGGGGCATTGTTATAATACCATGAGTTTTGTGTCTTATACTGAAGGTTTTCTGCCATCCAGGTTTGATCGCCTATTTTTATGGTTTTGTATGTATTGCCATCCTGGGGATCGATAAAAGAACCCGTCAGGTTGGTACTTTTACTTACTGACAATTTTTGGGTTGTTTGATTTGTCAACCCTTTGGTATCTTTAACCTCCAGCTTTACCGTGTAAACAGCTCCGTTGTCATACTTATGTGTCGTTTTCTTGGTTGTACTCCAATTCGTATCCCATTTTTCATCACCATCAAAATCCCAGCGAACCTGTAGTTTGTCAACAGGATCTTCTTTGTCGGAGCTTTTGGAAGCATCAAAAGCAAACCGGGTGTTTAATTTTACCATTTGTAGGAGAAACTGTGAAAGAAGCGACAGGAGGAGCATTGACTGCCTTAACAACTTGAATGTAGTCCTTTTTAATCGCTGTATCTGAACCAAAATTATTGGTTACGATTAATGTCACTGTATATGTACCCGGGTCATTGTATGTGTATGCCAGGTTTTGTTGTGTACTTGTATCCCCATCCCCCAGGTTCCATTTCCAAGCAGTAGGATTGTTGGAAGAAACATCTGTAAAGGTTACGGTGAACGGGGCGGTTCCTTTAGTTTGATTTGCAATAAAGTTGGCTTTGGGAACACTACCAACATTAATGTAATTGTATTTAATTTGCGTATTTTGACTAAACTTATTCCCCACCATTAAAGAAACGGTATCAATACTGTCCTAAACGTTTTTGTTTTAAAAGAAGAATTCAGTAGGATCAATATTTTCAGCAATAAAAATACGATTTTTAAAAAAGAACCCCCTGTATTACTTTCTCTTGAGTTGTGGGCGGATCTTCAAAGGGCTGGTCAAGCCATTTTTGCAGGTCAATTTTTACGAATAAATTTAGCCTGATAAAAGCAACTAAATTGGACAACTGCCAACCATATTTTGCAATCTGTCTAAGCATTTTTAATACAAGTATGGTTATCAGTGCCGTCCATATTTGGATCATAACCGCATTTTCACTTGTTCCGATGAAAGATTTAATGTGGAGCAGCTGTTTTATCTCACGAAAGAAAATTTCAATCTGCCACCTGCTCTTGTAAAGCTCACTAATCGTGTTTGCTGTCCAAGACATTTGGTTGGTGATAATTTCTATTGTTTGTTCGTTTTTCTCATCCCATACGGCCACCCTTCTAAGGTTCTTAGGGTACTTCTTCTTTGCCTGTGTACCGGTATCACTTCGTCTTTCAAAATATACTCATGCCGGTTATCCGGAAGCCCCTTTTCCCGAACATTCTCAAATTGAATATTCTCTTTGAGCCTGATAACGAAAAACACACCGTTGCTGTCTCAAACATTCAGTAAAGGAAAATCATTGTAAAAACGATCCGCGACAATAACGCTTCCCTTTAACAAGGGAACATCGTAAGCCCCTTTATTATCCGCCGTTTTACCGTTTGTAATATTTACATAGGCAGGCAAATTACCGTCGTAATCCAATAACGTGTGCATTTTCACTGCCCCTTTTGCTGTTTTATACCGTGCCCAATCAAAAAGGCATAAACATAAGCTTATGGTTGATGAATTAAGCAGAAATATTTTAGATTTTATCCTGAACTTTGTCTGTTTAAAGCCTGACTGGGCACTAAGATGCGACAAAAGCCCGTAATAGTATTCCTGGAATAATGTCCAATCACGGTGTTTGTTCTGATAACTTACCGATGATTTTGAGGGTGCTTTGATAATCCCAAGGTGGTTTAGGTTTCCTGTTGCCGAACGAAGCCCGTTACTTATGTCCCGAATAGATTGACTTTTGGCAAACTGGCAAAACAGCATCGATACCAGATGCGTCCAACTGTTATATCCTTTTTGGTGTTTGTCTGTTTGTTTTTCCTGAACCAGCTTGTTGAAAATATTCCGATCCAGTTTTGATATAATCTGCGAAAACAATGTTATTTTTGTCATGAGAGAAGGTTTTTTTGTTTGCACCTCAAAATTAATTGAGTTACTGGATTTCCTTCTCTCTTTTTTTCCCCTTTTGTAAATCGTTTAGGACGCTATTGGTGTTAAAACTATTATTTAAAGGTAAAAGAGCGAAATGTAAAGCACATAAATCAGTGAGATATATCCTTATTCGGTGGCTTTTTTCCGGAATAAAAAAAGCCACCGAATAAGCCACCGCAATTTTGCGTTTTTGTGCATTTTAGTGCATTGCCCAAAAAACAGAAAACACTGTAAACGGGTTGGTTGCAGTGTTTTTCTTTTTTCTGGTATGCTTAAAAGCGGAGAGTGAGGGATTAACTGCATTGATCCCGTTTGGGGGGTAGTTCAAAGCAAAAAGCCATGTTCGCTGCACTCACAAATTTTTTTGTTTTTTTATTCCTTACAAAAACACATTTTTGACAGATTAAAAAATAAAAAACCCGGCTATTTACCGGGCTTTTTGCTTTGCGGAGAGTGAGGGATTCGAACCCCCGGACCCGTGAAGGTCAACGGTTTTCAAGACCGCCGCATTCGACCACTCTGCCAACTCTCCAAAGTGGCGCAAAAATACACTTTTTATTTTTATGGCAATTATTTTTTTTAAAAAAATATATGTTTTTTTTCGTAATTCTAATTTTGGGTTTTAATGGTTATTTGCATTATAAATTGTATTTTTGAAATAAATTAAGAAATACGGAATTTTATATTGATCTGATTTAAAATTATTTTATTTATTTAAATTATTAATTACCATGAAAAAATTTACATTATTAATTTTTATTCTTTTTATTACTCCAATAACTTTTTTAAACGCTCAAAATAATGAAAAAGGTGTTTTTGTGTTGCCACAAAATACCTATTATCATGATGTTATATTAAAGTCTATTAAAGAATATCAAGCTAAACTGCATCCAAAAGTTGTTAAGAAAGTTTTTATTCTTGATCAGAATGGAATGAAACTTCCTAATAAGGTGTCGGATTATAAAGATCATGATTATTGGCATTTTCCGCCTACATCTCAAGGCAATACAGGAACTTGCTGGAGCTTTTCAACTACTTCTTTTATGGAATCGGAGGAACATAGATTATATGGAAAAGACATACGTTTGTCTGAAATGTTTACTGTTTACTGGGAATATGTTGAAAAGGTAGCCCGATATGTTGATACGCGAGGTGATTCCAGAGTTAGCGAGGGATCAGAAGCAAATGCTGTTACCCGTATATTTAAGAAGTATGGTATTGTTCCTCGTTCTGTTTATAGTGGATTGCTACCGGGACAGAAATTCTTTGACCATTCAGGATTAATTAAAGAACTACATACATATTTGGCAAATGTTAAAGCCACAGATAATTGGAATAAAACTGCAGTTTTGGCTACAACAAGAAGTATTTTAAATCATTATATGGGGACGCCACCAACAAATTTTAAATATGATGGAATTACTTATACTCCAAAATTATTTTTGAAAGAATTTTTAAAATTAAACCCCGATGATTATGTTGATATAGTTTCATATATGCAGCAACCGTTTTGGCAACAGGTAGAATACCAGGTGCCTGATAACTGGTGGCATAGTAAGGCTTATTATAACGTTCCGCTTAAAGTTTATATGAAGATTTTAAATACTGCTATTCAAAAAGGTTACACAATGAGTATTGGAGGGGATGTTTCTGAAGCCGGTTTTTCGAGAAAAACAAATACTGCACTAATTCCTGTTTTTGATATTCCTGCAAAATATATTAATGATGATGCACGTCAATTTAGGTTTTCAAATGGTACAACTACTGATGACCATGGAATGCATATGGTTGGCTATATGAAGGATAAGAAAGGTCAAATGTGGTATTTAATTAAAGATTCAAGTTCAGGCTCAAGAAATGTAAACCCTGATAGCCCTGAATTTGGTTATTATTTTTTCAGCACTCCTTATGTAAGGTTAAAAATAATGGATTTTATGGTGCATAAGGATATGTTGAAGCCTTATTTGAGTAATTTTAAAAAGTAGAGTTGAATAGAAAAGTTAAAATAGCCATATGTTTTTTATGAAAAATTCTTTAATTTGTTAATGATTAACAGAATTGGCTATATGTTAAACCTGACTTTTTAATTCTGAAAATATTGTAAAAACTTAACGGCTACTTAATGTGGCCGTTAAGTTTTTACATATTATGTTCTTATAGTATAATTTTAGGATACTTTATTTAAAAAAAGCATAAAAGAAAATATTTTATTTTTTTCTGCCAAAAATTGTTAAAAAAAACATTAAAAAAGAAATAATTTATATCATTGTAAATAAGAATTATAAGGAAAATGGATGAAAAAGTTATAATAATAACAGGTGCCAGTTCAGGAATTGGAAAGGCTTTGGCATATGCATTTGCCGACAAAGGTTCAAAAGTTGTATTAGGTGCCAGAAATGAAATGAAACTTAAAGAAATTTCAAAAGATATTAATAGTAAAGGAGGGCAATCAATTTATTGCAAAACTGATGTTTCTAATGAAAAAGATTGTTTTCATTTGGTGGATGAAGGAATTAAAAATTTTGGTAAAATAGATGTTTTGATTAATAATGCAGGTATTTCAATGCGAGCATTGTTCCGGGATGTAGATTTAAAAGTTATTAAAAGAGTGGTGGATGTTAATTTTTGGGGAACGGTGTATTGTACAAAAGCTGCTTTACCTTACCTTTTGAAGACTAACGGGACTGTCGTGGCAGTTTCTTCAGTTGGAGGTATTAAAGGTCTGCCCGGCCGTACAGGATATTCTGCTTCAAAATTTGCTATCCATGGTTTTATGGAAAGTCTTAAAATCGAAAATTTAAAAACAGGATTACACGTGTTGATGGCTTATCCTGGTTTTACCGCTTCAAATATTAGAAATTCTGCACTTGTAGCCGACGGAAAAGAACAGGGAAAATCTCCTCTTAATGAAGGAAAAATTATGTCGGCTGAAAAGGTGGCGGATGCTATTTATAATGCAGTGAAATTTAAAAAAAATCAATTGGTATTAACGAGTGAAGGAAAAATTACTGTATTTTTAAATAAATTTTTTTCAGGATTCCTGAATAAGCTGGTTTATAATAAAATGGCAAAGGAACCTGATTCACCATTTAAATAGAATTATTAAAAAAATAAGAAATAGATCATGATTAGCTCTTATGAAATTATTCCTAAAAAAGGATTAGGAGATTTAGAATTTGGAATGGACATGGAAAAAGTTGTTACTTCTCTTGGAGAACCTGATGAAATTGATAATTTTGAAAATGAAGAGGAAATGAATGCTGTTTTGCTTCATTACTGGAAGAAAGGTGTTTCTATTTTCTTTGAAGGCCAAACGCGTCAGGTTGTGGCCGGTATAGAGACGAGTTTTTCAGATGCTACTTTATTTGGAGAAAAAGTAATCGGCCTACCGGAAAAGGATATTATTAATCTTATGAAAGAAAATGGATTTCCTGATTTCGACAGGGAAATGGAAGATGGAGAAATAAGACTTTCTTTTGAGGAAGAAATGGTAGACTTTTATATTAAGGATGGTAAAGTTGCATTCGTTAACTGGGATGTAATTGTTGATGGTGAAGGTAATTTGTCATAATATTCTTTTTTTATTTTCTCATTCTGATTGAAATAATTCAAAAAATAGAAGCTGAAAAAAGTCTAAGAATTTTTTCAGAATAATTTATGATTAAAAAATATTTATGAAATCATAAAATATTGGCTATTTATTCTTTTAAATCTTTTCCCCTTATTTTACTATTAACACTTCTATATGAATTTTCGCCTGACATCAGAATTTAAGCCTACAGGTGACCAACCAGAGGCAATCCAACAACTTGTTGAAGGTATAAACAGGGGCGATTCAGCTCAGGTTTTACTAGGTGTCACCGGTTCAGGGAAAACTTTTACCATTGCTAATGTATTGGCTGAAGTAAATAAACCAACTTTGGTTTTAAGTCATAATAAAACTCTGGCAGCTCAGCTTTATGGCGAGTTTAAACAGTTTTTTCCTGATAATGCTGTTGAATATTTTGTTTCTTATTATGATTATTATCAACCGGAAGCATTTTTACCCGTAACCAATACTTATATAGAAAAAGACCTTTCTATTAATGAAGAGATAGAAAAATTAAGATTAAGTGCAACATCTTCTTTGTTATCAGGACGTAGAGATGTAATTGTTGTTTCTTCTGTTTCGTGTATTTATGGAATTGGAAATCCTGAAGATTTTACCAGTCATGTTGTAAAGTTAAAAAAAGGTGATTTAATAACTCGTAACAAGTTGCTTAATAATCTTGTTAATGCTCTTTATTCACGAAATGAAGTAGAGTTAGGAAGGGGTAACTTTAGGGTTAAAGGTGATACAGTAGACGTTTTTCCTGTTTATGCTGAAAGGGCATTTAGAATTATTTTTTGGGGTAATGAGATTGATACAATAGAATCGATAGATCCTGTTTCAGGTAAAAGAATTGAACTACTTGATCAGGCTACTATTTATCCTGCAAATATTTTTGTTACCGATAAAGACAAAATGAAGTCAGCATTAATGGAAATACAAACTGATATGCAAAAACAGGTTGATTATTTTCGTGAAATTGGACGGCCTCTGGAAGCAAAGCGTTTATATGACAGGGTTACCTATGATGTTGAAATGATGAAGGAACTTGGTTATTGTTCGGGAATAGAAAATTATTCACGTTATTTTGATGGCCGAAAGTCCGGGTCCAGGCCTTTTTGTTTACTTGATTATTTTCCTGATGATTATATTACTATAATTGATGAAAGTCATGTTACAATCCCTCAAGTTAGAGCTATGTATGGCGGAGACCGGTCAAGAAAGAAAAATTTAGTGGAGTATGGATTTAGATTGCCGGCAGCCCTTGACAACCGTCCACTTAAATTTGATGAATTTGAGCAGTTGACAAGGCAGGTTATCTATGTAAGTGCTACCCCGGCTGATTATGAACTTCAACAAACGGAAGGGGTTATAGTTGAACAAGTTATTCGTCCAACCGGTTTGTTGGAGCCTCCTATTGAAGTGAAACCTAGTGTAAATCAGGTAGATGATCTTTTGGAAGAAATAAGAAAAACAATTTTAAACGACGGTAGAGTTTTGGTTACAACATTGACAAAGAGAATGGCAGAGGAATTAACAAAGTATCTATTAAAGTTAAATATTAAAACCCGGTATATTCATTCCGATGTTGATACTCTCGAACGAATTGAAATTATGAGAGATCTGCGCCTTGGTCATTTTAATGTGTTAGTAGGAGTAAACCTGTTAAGAGAAGGGTTAGATCTGCCTGAGGTTTCTTTGGTAGCTATTTTAGATGCTGATAAAGAAGGGTTTCTGCGTTCTGAAAGGTCACTTACACAAACTGCAGGACGGGCAGCACGTAACTTAAACAGCAAAGTAATTTTTTATGCTGATAAAATTACTGATTCAATGCAAAGAACTATTGATGAGACAGATAGAAAAAGAGAAAAACAATTAAAATATAATTACGAACACAACATTATTCCGACCGCAATAAAAAAGTCAAAAGAAGCAATTATAGGGCAAACATCTGTTGCTGATACAGGAAAAACTGAACCTCATGCTTATGTTGAGAGTGAAAAAGTAAGCCTGGCTGCTGATCCGGTAGTAAAATATATGAAAGAAAAAGATTTGATTGAAGTGATTAAAAAAACAAAAAAAGATATGAATAAAGCAGCTTCTGAATTAGATTTTATAGAGGCTGCAAGGTTAAGAGATGAAATAAAAGAATTAGAAAAACTTCTTAAAAGTAATATATAATGATCATATTTATTGTATTAATTTTGTTTCTATAAATTAAATTTAAATGAATACAAAGGATATTTTACCAACAACGAGAAAAGCTTTACAAATTAATCTGGATTCTTCTTTTTATGGTACATTTGCTGAAATAGGTGGAGGACAGGAGGTTGCGCGTCAATTTTTTCTGGCTGGCGGCGCTTCCGGAACAGTTGCAAAAACAATATCTGCTTATGATAAGAGTTTTAGCGATGCTTATTATAACCAGGGAAATCAAGGTCGTTATGTTTCTGAGGACCGTCTGGATAAAATGCTTGATTATGAGTATGACCAGCTAAATGAATTATTGGAAGAGAAATCAAAAAAAGTTAATTTCTTTGTCTTTGCGGATACAGTAGAAATTTTAAATTTCCAAAAGAATAATTATAGCCATGGTTGGTTAGGGGTAAAATTTCAACTGGACTCTAATACTCTTCCTAATAAAGTTATTTTACATGTTAAATTACTTGAAAATGATGGTCTGTTGCAACAGAGAACACTTGGCGTTTTAGGTGTAAATTTATTATATGCTTGTTTTAACTATTATAAAAGTCCTAATCAATTTTTAGAATCACTTCAAGATAATTTATCACAGGATCGTTTTAGAGTGAATGCAATGCGAATGGAAGGTCCTGATTTAAATTATGTAGATAACAGGCTACTGGCTGTTCAGTTAGTAAAAAACGGGATGTCGCATGCTATGATGTTCGATAAAAAAGGAAATGTTCAGCAGCCTTCGGATATGCTTTATAAAAAGAATGTGCTTGCTTTTAGAGGCAGTTTTCGTCCAATAACATATATAGCTAAAGATATATTAAATCAAAGTATGAAGTTATTTCGTAAAGATGAAGACTTTAAGGAGGATAATACTCTTTCATTTTGTGAGATAACATTAAACAATCTTTCTACAAAAGGAGAGGAGATTGATGAAAATGATTTTTTGGAAAGAGTAAATATGCTTAATGATATTGGACAAAATGTAATGATTAGTGATTTTAAAGAATATTATCGCTTGGTTGAATTTTTTACTCAGTTTAAACTGAAAAAATTAAGAATTGTAATGGGTGTTCCTACACTTGAAAAGGTAATGGATGACAAGTTTTATTATCAATTAAAAGGCGGAATGTTAGAGGCTTTAGGCAGGTTATTTCATCAAAATGTTAAATTTTATATTTATCCTACCTTGAAAAGAAATAATAAAAAAATACAATTAATTACTTCAGCTAACCTGAAAATTAATGATAAGTATAAGCTTTTATATAATTTTTTGATTGATAATCATTTTATCCTGGATATTCCAACTGCGATGTCTGAGCAGCTAAGAGTAAAATCTCATGAGGTTCTGGAAATGATTAAGGATAATAACCCTGAATGGGAAAAATATGTTCCTATGATAGTTGCTAAAACAATAAAGAGGAAAAAGTTATTTAAATAAAAAATTAAAAACTTTTAAAAATCCTGGCCTGCGAAATTCCAGGAGCTTTAACGTCAATATCTAAAAAATAACCAAAAGGAGTTTGCTTGCAATCATAACCAGCATTCTTCATTCTTTTTTCAACTTTATCAAAGAGATTTTTTGTAAAGTATGGGTCAGCCTTGCTTTCTGATAAATGAGCGAAGGAATGTAATATAACATTTTGAGTATTATTTTTTTTGGCTGCCCATTTCAAATTTTTTACCATTTTTGTTTCTACACTTTTCTCATTTTCCATATCAACTTCTTCTGTTTGAATAAAGGCTACCAATGAATCTTCAAAGGTACCTGATTCACTATAGTCTGGAAAATCACTTAAGGTTTTACTACGAGGAGTAAAAGTAAATTTATTACAATATATCATTAATAATTTCATAAAGTTATAATTTTATATTTCATTGTCTGCATGGAATTTATAGTAATTGAATAATTATTAAATTATGGCCGCTTTTTATACAAAACTTTTTTAACAAATTTAATAAAATAGGCGAGACTTAATTTAGAGTAATTTTAGTTTTCTTTCAGTTACAAAAAAAAGGCTGCTTAATTTAAGCAGCCTTTTTTTATTTTTAAAGCTAAGTAGTTTAGAAATAAACTTTTATACTAAAGTTAAAGTTTCTTCTGAAACCCCAGAATCCGGCAAAGTTTTCTTTGCTATGTGAATAAGTCCCGTTGTATTTAACTGCGTTATCCCAACCTTCGATTGCATAA
>WGGC01000012.1 GCA_015491905.1 Bacteroidales bacterium
CTGTTTTCTCTCTTTTATTTACAATAAAGTTTTTACCTAAGATTAAAACAGGATTTAATAAAAAATTTGATTGGCCCGGAATGTTTATTCTAGGATTAGGACTGTTATCCATAACCTTCGTACTTAATAAATTAGATACAAGACATATGGTTTACAGTTTTTTTTCCTCTAAAATAATTATTTGGTTAATTATCGGATTGATTACCCTCTTACTTTTTATTATTTATGAAAGAAAACGAACTAATCCCGTAATTCCACTTTCATTATTTAGAAAAAGACAACTAAATATCGGTCTGTTTTTGGCATTTGCAGCAGGTGTTACTATTGCAGCACTGGCATTTCTTCCATTTTATATGATGGTTGCTCTTAAAATAAAGTCAGGATTAGCGGGCACATTAATTCTTGCAGCCGCAATTCCTTTTTTTCTGTTAGTGGAGCCTGCCGGTTTGCTGGTAGATAAAGTCGGCCCAAAAAGTATATTAGTATTTGGTTCTATTGTAACAACTTTAGGTTCAGGTTTATTGGTTTACGCAAATACACTTTTTGAATTTATTGCCTTCCAAATAATATTGGGGATTGGCTTAAGTGCCATGTCTAATGCACCTATCAGATATTTAGTCCTTCAGGAAACTAATAAAACGGAACGAGCTTCAGCCCAAGGTCTGGTAAGTTTATTCAGTAGTTTTGGCATAATGGTTGGAAGTGCGTTGGCAGGTAACTTTATGGGGTATCTTGGGCCTGATAAAACACCTTCTATAAATAGCTTTCATCACATATATATGATGGTTTCCGTTACAGCATTTATAACCATGTTTTTTTCAATTGGCATACGATCCAAAAGGAAAACAAAAGGATAATTTCATTACTTTTACACTCTTAAATTTCTTATAAATAATATTAAATATATGAAGAAATATATACTCTCTTTTTTATTTATTCTTGAATTTCTCTTTTTACAAGCTCAAGATACAATTACAGTATTACAATACAACTTATTGAATTACGGGAATTATACCAGTTATTGTACTCAAAATAACAATAATTACCTTGATAAAGATGGATACATCAAAACCATCGTACATTATATTAATCCGGATATTTTTACAGTAAATGAAATTTCGGTAGATACAAACATGCAAATTCATCTATTAAATGCAGCATTAAATTCTCAAGGAGTTTCTCATTTTTCCAAGGCAAATTTTATCCGTAAAAACACTTATTCTGACCTTGGAAACATGTTATATTATAATCACAATAAATTAGGGTTGGCAGGACACAGCATTGCTCAGGATTATATAAGAGATATTGATGTATATAAGTTATATTATAAGTCATCACGATTAAACTCAGGAGACACTACATTTATTTATTGTGTTGTAGCTCATTTAAAAGCAAGCTCAGGAACTACCAACCAAAATAAAAGAAAAACAATGGCTGTTAACACAATGCAATACCTGACAAATAATCATCCTAATAACAACTATTTATTGATGGGAGACTTTAATCTATACACTTCATCAGAGCCGGCATATCAGGCATTTACAGGAACCAGTTATCCAGCTATCCGATTTTTTGACCCTATAAACAAGCCCGGTTCATGGCATAATAATGAGCAGTTTAGTTTATACCATACACAAAGTACACATTCATCCGGGGGGTGTGCTTCAGGTGGAGGAATGGATGATAGGTTCGATTTTATTTTAATTTCTAATAATATAAAAAATAATAAGAAAAAAATTAATTATATAAATAAAACATATCATGCAGTTGGACAAGACGGGAAACATTTTAACCTTGCTATTAATGCACCACCCACAAATACAAGTGTTCCATCAAATGTATTAAATTCATTATATAACAACTCTGATCATTTACCTGTTACACTAAAATTATATATCAATGAACCTCCATTAGGAGTATCTGCTTTACAATCTTCAATTAATGAAGTCAGATTTAATAACCCTGTCAGAAATAATGTTCAACTTTCTATAAAATTAAAACAACCAACCACCATTAAAATCGAACTTTATTCATTGTTAGGAAAAAGAATATTGAGCAAAAACTTACATTTTAAAAACACCTATAATAAAACAACTATCAATCTGAACAATATACCTAAAGGCATTTATATCATGCGTTTTACTGACTATAAAACCAAAATAAGTATTACACAAAAATTATTAAAGAGATAAATTAAAA
>WGGC01000013.1 GCA_015491905.1 Bacteroidales bacterium
AGGGGATTCTCCACATATGAAAAAACTACTTATCGCAACCTTCCGCAATGGCAAATTCCCATTGAACTGAAAAGCCGGTTACCGGAGATTCCTTTTTTTGTCGACCCAAGCCATATTGGCGGAAAAGCAGAATTGTTACAAGAATTATCTCAAAAAGCAATGGATCTTAATTTTGATGGATTAATGATTGAATCGCATATAGATCCATCTGTGGCATTAAGTGATGCAAAACAACAAATTACACCTGCAAAACTTAGTGATTTATTAGATAATTTAATCTTACGAGATCCTCAGCCACATAGCCAAAAAGAACTTAATACTTTAGGAGAATTACGACAAAAAATTGATTGGATTGATGATCAACTTATGGATTTATTTGAACAAAGAATGCAAATTGTAGAAGTAATTGGTGAATATAAAAAAGAAAATAATATTAGTATTCTACAAAATAAACGCTGGGAAGATATTATTTATAAAAGCATAGCAAAAGGAGCTAAAAAAGGGCTAAGTCGGGAATTCATAAACAAAACCTTTAAAGCCATTCATCAGGAATCCATTAATCATCAAATGGAAATATTAAATGGAACAAAAAAGAAATCTTAATATTAACTTATACAAGGGTTTAGATTTTATTTAACTTAAACCCTTTTTTTATATTATATCTTACCAATATATAATGCACGGCCGGTATTTTTTGCCGGAATAACTTCAGTTTCTGAAAAAAGCGATTGCATCTCCAATGAGAAATTCAATTTAAAATTCTTATAATCACTTTTTTCCAAAGATTCCAGAATACGTGTTATCCATTCGGTTTTACCATAAAAATCATGAATTACTACAAACTCCCTGGCTACTCGTTTCATTTCATTCAATACACGTTTTCTTTTATCCGATTTCATTCCATGCAATACAAAAGTAGCCGTCACCACATCATAAGATTTATCTTTAAAAAAAGACAAATCTTCTCCTGTTGCCTTTATAAACTCAAGATCAGGATGATTTTTTTGGGCTTCAAATAACATTTTATCCGAAAAATCAACTCCTGTAGCTTTTCCCAGGGAATAATGATTTAATGCAGCAAGCCACGAACCTGTACCTGAACCAACATCCAAAACATATTTTCCCTTTAAAGGGATATTTGAATTAAAAATTCTGGCCATCTCCAAATAATCTTTATATGTTCCTTTATCAATTAAATGATATACCGGTGCTATCAAATTAAAAATATATCGTGCTCTTTTATCCTCATCATTTGAAAAATATGCTAGCAAATTCATTTGTTTATAATTTTATTTTACACTGAATATAAGGTAAAGCTTACCATATCTGAAAAACCGTTTTATTACTTGCCCTAATAAAATTTTCAGCAAGTTTTTATTTAATAATTATTCTGTCCCACCTACGCTACAACACTTTTTAAAACAAAAGAAGTAACTTTTACAAAGGTATTCATTTAATATAAAAGTATTTTATTAAAAAAATTCAAAAGAGTTGTAAAATATATATTTTACTTTCCGGAAAGGAATATACAACAGAAAATTAAATTGTTTTATAAATAATTATTTTTCAAATAAGGATTTATTTAATAACAATTTTTTACCTTTGAAAATGTAAAATCATTCTAAATAAAGTCTAAATGAAATAGAAAATAAATAACATATGAAAAAAAGGATATTAATAATTGGTGGTGGGTTTGGCGGAATTACTACAATGCATGCATTAAAAAAACAACTTGGCCATAAAGCTGAGGTTGTTTTAATAGATTATCGTGATAATACTCTTAACAAGCCACGACTCCCTGATGTTGCATTAAAAGGAGAAACAGTTGAACATGCACGTTTTTTAATGAGAAATGCGGTAAAACATGATGGATATTTATTAATTCAAGAAACTGTTATAAAAATAGATCCAAAAGAAAAAAAGGTTTATCTGGAAGAAGGAGGTATTGAACATTATGATTACTTGGTTTTAGCTCCGGGAGTTCAGAAACATTATTCCGGAATTGAGGGATTCAGAGAGTATGGATTTTCTGTTTGTGATGATGTACAGGCTCCACGGTTATGGCGAAAATTACAAACCTTTAAAGGCGGACCTGTTTTTATCGGTTCTATGCCGTATAAGTCTGGAAACCGTGTGAATGCGCCAAAGTTATTAGCTCCTTGTGAGGGGCCGGTTGGAGAAGTTATGTTTATGCTCAAAGAAATTTTAGTAAAGAAGGGAATAGGAGACTCTAGTCCGGTAACGGCATTCAGTCCTGCTAAAGTTTTCTTTGAGGATGTAGGTGATAAAGTCAGAAATAGTGTTGGTGAGATAATGAAAAAAGAAGGTATTGGCTTAATTACCGAAAAGACGGTTAAAAAACTAGACGCTGAAAACATATATTTTACTGATGGAACCAGTGAAAAATGTGCCCTGCCAATAATTCTTCCTGAATATAAACCTTATGATTTTATTGTAGATTCCGGTTTAGGTGATGAAGCCGGTTTTGTGCCTACTGATAATCAAATGAGGCACTTGGATTTTCCACATATTTTCGCTGTTGGCGATGCCACATCTCTTTCCGTGCCCAAACTAGGGCACATAGCTGTAATACAGGGTGAGATTGCAGCCAAAACAATTGCAAACGAATTAGGTTTTAAAGCCGATATTCCAAAGTTTGAACCAGCTATTCTTTGTATTATGGAAAGGGCAAATATGCAGGCTACTATGATTTATTCCAATGTTTTATATGGTGGCAAATTAGATGAAACAATAAATGGACCGATAGCTTTTGGAATGAAGTGGAGTTTTGACTTTTATTACAATTTTACACGAGGCCACATGCCGCCGGAATTTGCAGAAAAACTCCTGGTAAACCACCTGAATAATAAAGCAAAAAGTTAATTTTCTACTTTTTTAAGTATATTTTCATATCTTCACAAAAAATTGTGAAGAAAAAATAAAAAAGTTTGAATGTCATAAAATATGACAATCAAACTTTTTTAATGTAATTTTACATATAATTTAAACTCGTTTTTTATGAAAAATATTATACGCTGGGTTATTGCTGCTTCCGTATTAATTTTTGCCATATATCTTTTTGGTTTGTTTGTAGAATATTATGGCGATTGGTTATGGTTTAGGAATCAGGGATATGAAAGTGTTTATGACACGATGATATTTTCCCAAATTATCGTATTTATTGTCTTTTTTATTATTTTTAGTTTTTTTGCTGCCATCCACCTTCGAATTGCAAATTTAAGAGGAAGTCAGAGTCGAGGAAACAGCTTCATTCCGGAAGATGACCCCCGTCAACTCATTATGCCTGTTTATAAAGGTAAAGCTATTTTCTGGTTTTGGGCAATAGGAATATTATTTCTTGGAACTATTATGGGGACTTCAGCATCTTCTCACTGGAATGAGTTTTTGCAGTTTATGCGACCTTCATCTTTTAACCTAAAAGAACCTATATTTAACATTGACGCCGGTTTTTATGTTTTTCGTTTACCAATATATTCCTTTTTAACAGGCTGGTATTTATTTATGGTATCTTTAACAATTATTGGGGTTTTGCTTTCATATTATCTTGATAATGCAATTACATTTACCGGTAATAAACTACGTTTATCAAAAAAAGTAAAAGGACATTTAGTGCAGTTAACAGCTTTTTTTACACTGGGGATTTCTGCACTATATCTAATAAAATTATTTAATATTTTATATTCGTCACATGGCGTAGCATATGGTCCTTCATACATGGATGTATATGCACAAATTCCGGCATTTAAAACAATATTTGTGGTGAGCTTTATTACTACATTATTATTATTTTTCTATCCTTTATACAAAAAAAGAAAAGTTATTTATGTAGCATTTGGAACCTGGCTATTAGTATTAGTAGGTTTTGTTTGGATTTATCCTCCTATAATTGAACAATATATTGTTAAGCCTAACGAATTAAAAAAAGAAACTCCTTATATTAAGCATAACATAAAGTTTACACGCTTTGCATTTGGATTAAACAAAGTAAAAGTAAAAGAATTTCCCGTCAATCAACAACTTACTTATGAGGATATTAAAGAAAATCATCACACAATAGAAAATGTAAGATTATGGGACAGGAGACCTCTTATTCAAACTTATCGCCAGTTACAGGAAATAAGGCTATATTATGATTTTAAAAATGTTCAAGTAGATCGTTATCATTTAAAAAGATATACAGAGGTAGCTATTGCAGCCAGGGAACTTCCAACATCTGAAATTCCCATTCGTGCACAAACATGGGTCAATAAACATTTAATTTACACTCATGGTTATGGTTTTGTAATGAGCCCTGTAAATGAAATTACGCCAAATGGCATGCCCGAGTTGCTAGTGAAAGATATTCCCCCCGTTACTACTGCTCCTTTAACGCTAAAACAAATGGCAATTTATTATGGTTTAGAACCAAATCCTTATGCATTGGTAAATACTAAAGTTAAAGAATTTGATTACCCTAAGGGTAATCAAAATGTTTATACTCGCTACAAAGGAAAAGGTGGAGTACATATTTCCAATATTTTTTTACGATTAGTTTATGCATGGAAATTCTCTGACATAAAAATATTACTTACCGGATATTTAACCAATGAAAGTCGTATAATGTTTTACAGAAACATTAAAGAAAGGGACCAGAAATTAGCTCCATTTTTGTTATTCGACAGTGAGCCATATCTGGTAAATGGTAAAGATGGTAATTTATACTGGATTCATGATGCTTATACAGCCAGCAATATGTTCCCATATTCTGAACCTATTACTCAAAATAGAGTCATCCGAGGTATAAATTATATAAATAATTCTGTTAAAGTGGTTATTGATGCATATAATGGACATGTAACGTACTATGTAATTGATCCTAAAGATCCAATTATTCAAACTTACAGGAAAATATACCCGAAACTATTCAAGCCTTTCAGTGATATGCCCGATTTTCTGAAAAGTCATATCCGGTATCCTACTGATTTATTTGACATTCAGGTTAAAACATATAATGTATATCATATGACAGATCCAAAAGTATTTTATAATCAGGAAGATTACTGGCAGGTTCCAAATGAAATATATAGTAACTCGCAGCAACCGATGTTCCCATATTATATAATTATGCGATTACCTGAAACTAAAAAAGAAGAATACATACTGATGTTACCTTTATCACCCTCAAATAAAGATAATATGATCGCATGGATGTGTGCCCGTTGTGATGCTCCCAATTATGGCGAATTGATTGTTTATGCACTTCCAAAGGATAAATTAATTTACGGACCAATGCAAATTGAAGCCAGAATTAATCAAAAGCCTAATATTTCATCTGAATTAACTTTATGGGGTCAGGAAGGTTCTCAAGTTATAAAAGGAAATCAACTGGTTATACCCATAAAAAATTCTTTTATTTATGTAGAACCTGTATATTTACAATCGGAAGAAGGCCAAATACCTGAGTTAAAAAGGGTTATTGTTGCCTACAAGGAACAAATAGAAATGAAAAGAACATTAGACGAAGCTCTTCAGGCAGTTTTTAAGGCTTCCGGAACAAACCTGCAATCTATTAAACAATCTGCATCTTCTTCTTCAGGTTCAGTACCTTCTACTTATAAAACTGAAGCAAAACAGGCACTTAATCATTATAATCAAGCTGTTCAATATCTTAAGCAAGGAAACTGGGCAGAATATGGAAAAGAATTAAATCAATTAAAGAAAATATTGCTTAAAATGTCTTCGAAAAAAAAATTAAATTAATAATTGTTAAACAATAAAAAAATAAAAAAATGATTGAAAACATAAGAAAAGAAGTAAAACACTGGTGGCTTTCCTTATTACTGGGAATTTTATTTTTTGCAACAGGAGTATGGGTTATCTTCACTCCAATATCAAGCTATATTACATTAAGCATATTTTTTAGTGCTGTTATACTTGTATCCGGAATCTCTCAAATTATTTTCTCTATTTCAAACAAAAATAACTTACACGGGTGGGGATGGCATTTAACAAGTGGAATCCTGGATGTAATAATAGGGGTAATTCTTCTTATTTATCCAAAACTAAGTATGGTTGTTTTGCCTTATTTTGTAGGGTTTTGGTTGCTATTTGCAGGGTTTTCTTCAATTGCAATGGCTGTTGAAGCAAAAAAAGTTATTGGTAGCATATCTGTTTGGGGAATTATTTTTGGTGCACTTGTAGTTATTTTTGCATTTCTATTAATAATTAATCCTTTATTTGCTGCTGTTTCCATTGTATATATGACAGCTTTTGCCTTTGGAACGCTTGGAATATTTAGAATAATATATGCCTTTCATCTAAAAAAGCTGAAATCAAAACTGAAAGAGTAAAATACTAAATAATTTATTTATATTTTTTGATAAGATGGAACTTACCATAATTGAATAATCATTTAATCATGGGTGTTTTATTTAAAATTAACATAAGAATTATAACGTAATAACAGTACTAAAATTGAAGGATTTATTTTGTACAATAAAGAGGCGAAAAAACAGCATTATTTCTTTGATTTATAATTCATGTTAACAAAAGGGAAGGCGGAAAAGAGTGTTGTCAACTTTTCCGCCTTTATATATAGATAAGCAAGGGTCTTTCATAAAAGATATATTTTTATTCTTTTTTAGAAAACATCTCTATCAGTAAAGAAGTAAGTAAAATACTTGATAAATTTACTTCCAATAAAAATTGTTTAAGTAACTCCTTATCATTGTTTATCGCTAACTCCAGATGATGTAAAAATTGCTTTTTAGATAACTCCGGATTAGACAAGTTTCTAAACTGAAAAGAACTGAAAAATCTATCCTCAAACTGATAGGAAGTTTTAAGGATAACCGATATAACATCTCCCTTTATAAGCCGGTTGAAATATAAACGATATGACCATGCCAATAGTAGCACAGGATTTTTATTAAAAATTTCTTCTATTCTGTTTTCAATAACTTCAGTTGTTTTTACTTTTAGCTTTTCATCAGGATAAATGCCGGAAATTGCAACTATATCTGCCACAATATTAGAAGCGCGGTACATTCCGGGAACTACTACTTTCCCTATACTTTTATCAGCATTATTTTGCTTAAGGCACTTTTCTAAAGCATGAAAAATAAAATATTCATTTGTTATAAAAAGTAAATAATCAAATTTTGATAATTTTCCGCTTAATAAACGATTGAAAAAATCTGTTTTATCAATTAGTCCGGAAAGTTTTCCGGTTTCCTTTTCCAGAATTTGTTGAAATGATAAAGCTGTTGCATGCATGATATAATATTTTTTTAGTTTATATATATGTAGAATATCATTTTATATTTTTTTCAAAGGTGGAAATAGTATTTCCTTTAATTTTTTTGGAAGAAATAGGAAAAAAAGGAATATAATCGCTTATGGTAAGTCGTGAAATAAAGTAAGCCAATGTGCTTTCGGCACTTTGATTTATATTTAAACCTTTATTTGTAAAACCATCATAACAACCTCCTGTAGCAGGATTATATACCATTTGCTCAATATTATTATTACCTAAAAACCAGCTAAATGCTATTTGAAGATAGTTTTTGTATTTCTCATCCTTAATCTCCTGATAAAATAAATTTAGTTTTCTAATCAATTCCAGTACATCAATTGGTTTTTGCTCTATGGAATCTTTCTCATTATTATTTTTATCCCAGAACCCATTAGAGATAACCACTAATTTTCCGTTTTTAAATAAATGCCCCAACAAAAAGTCAAAAGTACTGGTGGCTACAATGCGATAGGTAATATTTCCTGTAACCTTCCATGCATATAACATTGACTCGGGTAAAGATGCATTGGAATAAATAAAATATTCTTCAAACCAATGCCAATTTTTATCTGAAATATCATTATAATAGTGAAGTAGGCTTTTTGCTATTTTATTTATTATTTTTTCCGTTTTTTTATCCGAATTTCCAAGATAGTAGAAATATAACCCTTTTAACATAAAGGCCATGGCTCTGGGAGATCTGAATTCTGCATGATTTTTCCATACCATTTTATACATATCGGAAGCCCTCGCAACAAGGTTGTCATTTAAATACTCTTTTTTTGAAAGGAAATAACCCAGGGCCCATATTGCCAGCCCATTACTTTCTTCCAGATTCTCCAGATTATTTCTAATATGCATCATGCCATCATTATCAAGATAATTGATAAACATGCCATTGGAACGCTGGCAACGTTTAAAAAAGGAAAGATAAGTTTCTAATAGAGAAATGTCTGCCGGCTCCTTTGTTTGAATATAATGGTCGACAACAGCAATCAAGGCAAGCGCATTGTCATATAATCTATATCCTGAAAACAAATCAGGATTATCTACCTTAGAATACTGGACTATCCCAATATCTGTAGTCATCCTATTCAAATAAGATATGTTAACAGGAGGAATTTTATAATGTAAATGAAGCCTGGGAATCATTTTTTCAAAAACATGAAATGTTTGTACAGAAGTATTTTCCCAAACAGATTCTCTTGACTTTATTAATGCCTGAACACTCATTGCATTACGCAACGACCAGTTTCTTAGCAAATGTAATACACCATGAGCAAGCTGAACGTGTTTTTCAAAGTCAATTAAAATTCCTATATCCTTGGTTAAAACTTCCCTGGCATGCGGAATAGAAGTTGCAATAACCGGACATGCGCAACTTAATGCATAGGCAAATGTTCCACTTACTGCCTGATTAATATCTTTTGACGTGAACAGGTAAATATCAGTAGCCCACAAATAATCAAGCAATGTATTTAAATTAAGGTATTTGTTAACAAACAACACATTATCCTGAAGGTTTAAACTTTCAACTTTTTCTTCTAAAAAATGACGATATCTTTCTCCTTCATTTTTCAAAACTCCGGGATGTGTTTGTCCCAAAATCAAATAAATAACAGATGGGAATTCTTTAACAATTTCAGGTAATGCATCAAGAGCTGTTTCAATACTTTTGTTTGGCCCCATTAATCCAAAAGTTGATAGTATCAGCCTGTCTTCAAGTCCGAATTGTTTTTTTGCTTCAAGAGAATTTTTCCATGAATTTAAATGTGTCCCATGCGAAATTACTTTAACTTTTTCTTTAGGAATAGTATAAACTTCATTCATTAATTTTGCTGAATTATTTGTCATAACAATAACCTGAAAGGCATATTGACATATTTCCATTACAACTTTTTTCATGTCATCATCAGGTTTAGGCAAAACAGTATGAAAAGTTATGGCAACGGGTTTTTCAATATTTTTTAAAAAATCTAATAAATAATCTCCATATTTACCACCATAAAGGCCAAATTCATGTTCAACCATTACGGCAACAATTTCAGGATTATTATTAATTTTATGAGCTGTTTTTGAATATTCTGTCTTATCTGTAGCGTCCATCTTATACAGTACCGTTTCATCATATGAAAACGCTGATATACCATCTTCCAATGCACACACTTTCATTTCCACAGGCCTTTCAACTCTCTCTCTCATAGCATTTATCAAATCTTGAGTAAAGGTAGCAATGCCACACTCCCTTGGGGGATAAGTGCTTAAAAATATCAATTGTTTTTTCATTGAGCAGCTATTTTGGTTATAATATTATTAATTATATTTTTTTGATAACAGAAAATATTTTTTCTAAATACATATATTTACAATATTGATTTTCAAGTTATCCATTTAGTATGCTTACAAACTTACATTTAAAATTTCAAAAAAAATTATATATTTCAAGCGATCAGTTAATAAAATAAAAAAATATTGCCTTTTATTTAAAATTTTAAATACTTTTACTTTTTTTTATAATTATTATAATCATGTTAAACTGTAATCCTGTTATAAATTATTCCCCTGACAGTAACCCTGTGGGAAACATAAAGTATAAGCCTATAAATGCTGAAATAGTTTATCCTACTCCTCAGCTTTTTTCTCCTCATAGAGGTAAGTTTAATAAGCTATTCTGGATAAAAAAAGGTTCAGGCTCTTTAAATATAGATTTCCAAAAACATCCATTACATGATAACCAGCTATTCTTAATATCGGAAGAACCTGTTTATTTTTTTGAAGAAGGATCAAAAGTAAACGGTGGGTTAATTCTTTTTAAAAATGAGATTATTCCCCAAATAGATCTTTTCCTGAATGTTCAAATTTCATTATCTTATGAAAAATTAAAAGACTTAAGATCCGTTATCGACAGGCTGTTATTTTTGATGGAATATGAAACCAAGCATCTTGACAAGAAAAATTACCTCTCTCCTCTACCCTACTATTTAACTGCTCTCATTCAAATAATCATTACCGAACATAAAAAAAGCTGTAAACCTATTGGACATACAACCGGATTATATGTGAAATTTTTAGAAAAAGTAGTTTTAAAAGGAAATCGAATAAGAAAAGTAGAAGAATATGCAAAAATGCTGGGAATTTCTGAAGAATCGTTATTAAAAGATGTTAAGAGCTTTAGCGGAAAAAGTCCAAAAAAAATTATTGACCATTATATACTCCTGGAGGCTAAAAGACGGCTGGCTTTTGATACCGTTGACATTAAAGAAATATCCAAAGATCTTGGTTTTTTGTACTCTTCCCATTTTAATATATTTTTTAAATCAAGAGTGGGAGTTACGCCAAAAAATTTCAGAACGAAACATAGTTGCATTTATATTGTAGAAGATTAAACAGCTTTTTATTTACTTTTAAAACTTATTTTTCATTTTACCTAATATTTGATTTTTAACAGTAATTAATAGTCTATTTAAAATACTTTTTTGCTAAATCTTTTATTTTTAAATTCTGATAAAAAAATTAATTAAATAAAAGATATTTGCAGTTTACTGCAACTGTAGCTCAAAAAGATAGTTTATAAAGCATAAAATGCAACATATGTTATTTTATCAAGATGATAACCCTTTAGTTTCGGTGATATTACCAACTTATAACAGACAACATCTGTTAAATAGAGCATTAAAATCCCTGAATTCACAAACATTCCAACATTTTGAATTAATTATAGTTGATGACGGCAGTACTGACAATTCCTGCCAAATGATTTTTTCATTTTTAAATACTTTTAAACAACCCTATCGCTATATCAAACAACAAAATCAAGGTTTACCAATTGCACTTAACATAGGTTTACAAGTCTCTGCCGGAAAATACATTACATTTTTAAACAGTGATGATACGTATAAGCCAAAGCATTTGGAAACTCGTTTTCAATATATGAATTCTCATCCCGAAATAGATTTATTACATGGAGGTGTTCAGGTAATTGGAAATTCATACGTAAAAGATAAAAATGATTTAAATAATTCTATACCTATAGATCAATGTACATTGGGAGCAACATTTTTCGGGAAACGTCATGTCTTTAAATCTTTAAATGGCTTTAAAAATATTACTTATAGTGAAGATAGTGATTTTAAGGAACGGGCTGAATTGAAATTTAATATTATAAAACTGGATAATCCCAAAACATATGTTTATTATCGCGATACACCGGGTAGCATAACGAATACAGTATAATTTATGACAATATCAATTTTTTTAATCTTTATATTTTGTTAAATTCGCATTTTAAAAATCAAAACCTAAAAAATGAAATACTTTTTCTTTTTATTACTAATCACGGTTCCATTATCATTTTCCGGACAACAAAAAATATTATTTGACGCAACTAAAGCAGAAACTGCCGGCAATGCCGATTGGGTTATAGATGCCGACCAACACAATCTTGGTTATCCCAATGGAATTCCTACTCCAAACACAGGAAGCGAGTCAAACCCACAACAAATACCTACTCCCGCACAGTCGAATGTTACAGCTGCAACACCCGAAACATACTGGGAAGGTGGCATTTCTGCATGGGGAATAGATTTGGTTAAAAAAGGTTATGTTACTGAGACTCTGCCATACAATGGGAAAATCACATATCAGGATGCTACCAACCCACAGGATTTAAGTAATTACAAAGTGTTTGTTGTAGATGAACCCAATATTGCTTTTACCGCTAAAGAAAAAACTGCAATTTTAAATTTTGTAAAAGATGGTGGCGGATTATTTATGGTTTCTGATCATAATAATTCTGACAGAAATAATGACGGTATTGATTCGCCACATGTTTGGAATGATTTGTTAGAAAACAACTCTGTTAAGAAAAATCCTTTCGGAATTATTTTTGATTACGAATACTTTAGTGATAAAACCCAAAATATCCCCAATTTACCCGGCAACCCATTATTACATGGACCTATGGGTGATGTAACCTTGGTGGAATTTTATGGCGGAACCTCAATGACTTTAGATTCAACCGTTAACAACACTGTTACTGCTGTAGTATATAAATCAGGTGTATCCATGAATAACCATAATGTGCTGGTAGCCTATGCAGAATTTGGCAAAGGAAAAGTAGTAGCCCTTGGAGACAGTTCACCGACCGATGATGGCACAGGAGATCCCAGTGACAAATTATACGACGGCTGGATTAAAGACGCTAACGGAAATCACAAAAGATTGATTATGAATGGTTCTATATGGCTCGCAGAATCAATAACAGGTGTTCAGGAAAATAAAACCGCCAAAAATATACAGGTCTTCACTTCCGGTAATCATGTTTTTTTTAAATTTAATAACCTACCTGTATCAAATAATAAAACGTTAACAATATTTAATACAGCAGGATGTGAAATAACAAAAATTCAATTGAGGCGGAAACAGACAAGTTACCCCGTTCACCTTCCTGTCAAGGGTGTTTATATATATAAGTATTATAACGGAAATCGTTATGTTTCAGGTAAGTTTTTATATTAATATCATAAATTAAAGTATCTATTTACATTACATATTATCAAACAATTAAATTGTTTTTACCTTCATATTAAAGTTTTCTATTATACTGCTATTTTTTTAAATATTTCCAATGCAACAGAAAACCTTTTTGACCTTAATAAATGAGAAAGATTTAATATAAGAAATATACAGTTATAAAACCAATAAAAAAACCCCATTGGCAAAAAGTCAACGGGGTTTAATGAAAAAATTAAATTTTTTACGACATAATTTCTTCAATAGTAACATAATCTCCTACCCTTCCAGTCATAGCTTCTGCATCAGTATTTACAGGCAGTGTTTTCTTTCCGGGACGCCATCCTGCAGGACAAACTTCACCGGTTTTATAAGCATGTTGATGAGCTTCAATTTGCCGGATAAACTCCTTAACACTACGTCCAACAGGTGGAGCTTGTACTTCCTGAGCCATAATTATGCCATCAGGATTAATTAAAAAACGACCCCGCAAAGCAATCCCGCTATCTTCAATCAAAACACCAAATTTTCTTGACACTTCACCCGTTGGATCTGAACCAATTGTTAACTTCAAATCTTTTAACAAAGGTTCCGTTTCCGCAAATCTTTTATGACTGAATTTTGTGTCGGTTGAAATAGCCAAAACTTCACAACCAAGCCTGTCGTGAATATCAGTTAAACTGGCATTCATAGCTGCAATTTCCGTAGGACAAACAAAGGTAAAATCAGCAGGATAGAAACAAACTACTGTCCATTTTCCCTTGTAATCATCTGAATTAACTTCAATGTAATGCCCACTGGCAGCATTATAAGCTTCCATTTTAAATTCTGGCATGGGTTTTAATACTAACACTCCGTTTTGTTCCATTTTTTTAAATTTTAAGTTATATAATTATTTAAATATCTACTAATTACATTTTTTTAAAGGATTGTAAAGTTAAGAAAATACTTAATTTTATTTTTAGTTTTAATGTTTTTTAAGAAACTTATTATTAATTTTTCTATTGCTTTACTAAGCAATAGAAAATGTATAGGTTTAACAAACCTGATGTGATAAAATCCCCTATCCGACATTAAAATTTATTTTACAGGCGGTTAATTTTTCCTATCTTTGGAATGACATCTATATAAAAACAAATTATATTTAAAGAAACATGTCCATTCATCACCTAGACAATATTTTCCGGCCTAAACGTATTGCATTAATCGGGCTGAAACATGAAGCAAAAAGTTTAGGAGCCATTATTTTAAGAAACTTGATGGATGGAGGTTATCAGGGAGTTATTTATCCTGTAGACTCAAAAAAAGAAGCTATATTCGGAATCCCATGTTTTCCTGATTTACAACACCTTCCAAAGGTGCCCGATTTAGCTATTATTATGTCTCCATCTTATGAGGTACCAGCTATTGTTGATGATTGCGGAAATAATGGCATCAACGGGCTTATTATTATGTCACCGGGTTTTAAGGAAGCAGGAAATGAAGGTAAAAAGCTTGAAAATGAAATAAAAATCCGTTGGAAGAAATTTCCGAAGATGCGTATTTTAGGGCCTAATTGCATGGGAGTTATAGTTCCAGGTAGTCATTTAAATATCAGTTATGCCAACACCCTTCCTCAAAAAGGACATATTGCATTAATTTCCCAATCGGGAGCACTGGGGACCTCCTTATTGGACTGGGCAAAAGAATCAAAAGTAGGATTTTCATTTTTTGTTTCTATTGGAAATGCAATGGATGTAAGTTTTGGAGATTTAATTGATTATTTTGGTCAGGATACCAACACTTTTTCTATTATTTTATATGTAGAGACAATAGGTAATGCGCGACGTTTTCTTTCTGCCGCCCGTGCATTTGCCAGACGAAAACCTATTATTGTATATAAATCAGGACGTTTTCCTCAGTCGGCTCAGGCTGCCGCTTCTCATACCGGTGCTATGGCTACAAATGATAATATATGTAATGCTCTTATGCGTCGTGCCGGATTGGCAAGGGTTTATAATATGGGAAACATTTTTGATTTTGCAGATCTTGCCGGAAGAAAAAAAATACCTAAAAATTTCGGACTTGCAATATTAACAAACGCAGGAGGCCCGGGAGTGATGGCTGCTGATGCTTTAATTGATACCAATGGAAAGCTTGTATCCTTAACTAATAAAACAATACAACAATTAAATAAAATATTACCTCCTTACTGGTCTAAAAACAATCCTGTGGATGTACTTGGTGATGCATCTCCTGAAATCATTGCCAAAGCAGCACAAATTTTATTGGCACAGGAAGATATTAATGCCTTATTAGTCATTATCACTCCTCAGGCTATGACATTACCTACACAAACCGCACGAAGAATTGCAGAGATATCAACACACACGGCAAAACTTATTATGACTTCCTGGATGGGAGGACCTTCAATGCGAAAAGGCAGGGAAATATTAAGTAATGCTCAAATAGCTGAATTTGCAACTCCTGAACAGGCAATACAAGCATATATGACACTTATGCGTTATTCGCAAAATCTGGAATTACTTTTTGAAACACCTAAAGAAATACCTGTAACTTTTACCTATGACCGTGATGCCCTTCGCAAAAAGTATGTAGAAAATATTTTTCCTAAGAATAATATTTTATCTGAAAATGATTCAAAAAACTTGCTTACTGATTATGGTATAGAGGCTACACATCCTAAACATGCCAATAATGAAGACGAAGCCGTCCTTATTTCGTTAGAAAAAGGATTCCCCGTTGTTCTTAAAATTCAATCTACAGATATTACTCATAAGTCTGATGTGGGTGGTGTGTTCCTTAATATCGACAATGAAGATATGGTCCGGCAGGCCTATCGCCAGCTAATAAAAAATTTTAAAAAACTTGCCCCCGGTAAAACACTTGAAGGAATTACAGTTCAGAAAATGGCGGACACACGCCATTCGGTAGAACTAATTGTAGGGTTTAAAAAAGAACCTACTTTCGGCACAGTAATGATGGTAGGTATGGGGGGTGTTACTGCCGAACTTTTTAATGATAAAAGACTGGAATTCCCTCCTTTAAATGAAAGACTTGCCAGACAGATGCTACAGTCGCTTAAGATATACCCCTTATTGAAAGGATATCGCGGCAGCCCGCCAAAAAATATTGATAAATTGGTGGAAATTCTGATTCGGTTATCCTATCTGGCTGCTGACTATCCTGAAATCCAAGAATTGGATATTAACCCTTTAATTGTAACGCCTGAAAAAGTTGTGGCTTTGGATGCCCGGATTATTATTGACCCTAAAGAGTTAGGGAAAACAGATGTTGACTATAGGCACTTATTACTTCGTCCATACCCGGAAAGGCTGATATGGAATGGAACGTTAAATGATGGAACTACTGTAACATTGCGTCCCATAAAACCGGAAGACGAGCCTCTTTGGTTGAAAATGCTTGAAAGCTGCTCTAAAGAAACTATTTATTCCAGGTTTCGTTACGACTTTCAATATCATTCGCATCCCGTGGCTACACAATTTTGCGTTATTGATTATGACAGAGAAATGGGAATTGTTGCTGAAATCGAAAAAGATAATCAAAAGCAACTTATTGGTGAATCCCGTTTAATTGCCGATCCAGATTTGGAAGTTGCTGAATATGCAATCTTAGTAAGCGATGCATGGCAAAACAAAGGTCTTGGATACTTGTTAACAGATTTTAGCATTAAAGTGGCACATATTGCACATGTGAAAAAGTTAATTGCAGAGACTACAGCTAATAACAGGCCAATGTTACGGTTATTTAAAAAGTTCGGCTTTAATATTGAATATAATGACGATAGTACAGTAAATATTTTCAAAGATTTAGAAAAAACCTCTAATTGAAGTACGAAAAAATATTACATGAAGCGGCAGAATTGATAAAGATGTCGCAATATGCAGTTGCATTTACCGGAGCAGGGATTTCAGCTGCCAGTGGAATTCCAACATTCAGAGGCAAAGGGGGAATATGGAAAACCATTGATCCAAATTATTTTAACATTCATTTTTTTGAAAAGAAACCTTTTATTACATGGAAAATAATTAAACAGGCTTTTTATGATAAAATAACTGAGGCTAAACCCAATATGGCGCATTATATTCTATCTGTTATGGAACAAAAAGGATTTATAAAAAGTGTTATCACCCAAAATATTGATCATTTACATCAGGATGCGGGAAGTGATAATGTTATTGAGTTACATGGCACTTATAAACGATTAGTTTGCACTAAATGTGGAATGGAATATGATTACAGGTTTGCAGATTTAAACTACCTGCCCCCCACCTGTTTTGTTTGCCGGGGTGTATTAAAACCTGATTTTATTTTCTTTAATGAAGATCTTCCAAAAAAAACTATTGAAAATGCAACAGCAGAAATAAACAAAGCCGATTTATTGCTTGTTATTGGTACCAGAGCAGAAGTTTTCCCTGCAAATACATTTATAAACCTTGCCAGGGATAATGAAGTAAAAATTATTGAAATTAATATTGATAAAACAGCTTTAACCCATTATCATACATCGCTTTTTATAAAAAATGAAGCAGAAAATACCATGGAAAAGCTCTGCAGAATACTTACTTGTAAAGATTAATTATCTTATTTTATATTCCTTTATTTTACGGTAAAGAGTCCTTTCAGAAATACCCAGTTCTTCTGCTGCATTTTTTCGTTTACCACGATGTTTATCCAATGCTTTTATTATCATTTCTTTTTCTTTATCCTGAAGAGAAAGCGATTCTTCTATAATTTCAGAAGGATGAAATTGCTCCTCTTTTACCGGTTGAACAGGAGTATGAACGATTTCCACATTTTCATTTTTAGTATTCAGGTGATTATCAACATCATCGGCTGTATGCTTTATAAGTAGAGCTTTTGTCTTTTTACGGGCATCGTCATCCTGCTCATTATCGAGTATATCAATAACTATTTTTTTTAATTCGGTGATATCCTTTTTCATATCAAACAAAACCTTGTACAGCAACTCCCTTTCTGTAAAATGCTCATCGGGTTCCTGATTATATAATATGGGTAGTTTAGTATTACTCTGTGTTTTCGGTAAATACTTTCTTAATACATCCTCTGTAATATTTTTTTCTTTTTCAATTATAGAAATCTGCTCTGTGATATTTTTCAATTGGCGTATATTACCGGGCCAGCGGTAATTTTCCAGCACTGTAATTGCATTTTCCGTCAGACGCAATGGAGGCATGCGGTATTTTTCTGCAAAGTCGGCGGCAAACTTCCTAAACAACAGATGAATATCTTCTTTTCTTTCCCTTAAAGGAGGTATATAAATAGGAACCGTGTTTAACCGATAAAATAAATCCTGACGGAATTTTCCTTTTTCTATAGCTTCCGGAATATTAACATTGGTAGCTGCGACAACACGTACATCCGTTTTAATAACTTTAGAGGAACCTACTTTCATAAACTCACCTACTTCCAATACACGCAGTAACCGTACTTGTGTTGACAATGGTAATTCTGCTACTTCATCCAAAAATATAGTACCTCCATTGGCAACTTCAAAATACCCTTTTCGTGCTTCATGAGCTCCGGTAAAAGAACCTTTCTCATGTCCAAATAATTCTGAATCTATAGTCCCTTCAGGAATAGCACCGCAGTTTACTGCTATATAATTACCATGTTTCCGGGAACTCATCTGATGAATAATCTGAGGAAATACTTCTTTTCCTGTTCCTGATTCTCCTGTAATCAAAACAGTTAAATCTGTTGATGCTACCTGCATAGCAATGTCAATAGCTCGATTTAAAAGGTGTGAATTACCAATAATTCCAAATCGAAGTTTTATACTTTGTATATCCATTTTTGTGTTTTTAGTAAATAACCGGTTATCTTAGTAACGCATTCAACTCACGCTCAAAGGTCTGTTGTAATTTTCGCATAGTTTTATCAATCACTTTATCGGTAAGGGTCTTTTCCTTATCTTGCAATATAAATGATAACGCATATGATTTTTTTCCTTGTGGAATTTTATCGCCTTCATAAATATCAAAAAGCCCTACCGACTGCAACAATCGTTTTTCCACTTTAAAAGCAAGCTTTTGTATATCACTGAATTTGACATTTTTGTCCAGCACCAGTGCCAGATCTCTTCTTACAGCAGGAAACTTAGGAACAGGCATATATTTAATATCTTCCTTTGGCACCAAACTTAAAACTACATCCCAATCTAAATCGGCACCAAAAACTTCTGTTTTAATGTTCATCTGTTTTAGTAAATCAAAAGAAATCATTCCTACATATCCCAACGACTTTCCTTTTACTGATAAATGAATCCCATACTGAAACAATTCATTTTCTATTTCTTTCATTTCTATCTTATCGGCAGGAATACCTGTTTTTAGCAGCAACGCATTCACAACTCCGTTTACATAGTAAAAATCAACATTCTTTTTGGGAACATTCCAGTTCTCCGCATCCAAAGCTCCTGTAGCCAGCAATAATAAATGACGCTCTTCGCGGTAATTTTTTATTCCCCTGTTTTTGTCATATCCGTCTCTTTTAAAATAGGCCTTTCCAAATTCAAAGATTTTTAAATCCGAAATTTTTCTGTTCTGATTATAAGCAATTACCTCAAGTCCTCCAAATAATAAACTCTGCCTTAAAACATTTAAATCCTGACTTAACGGATTTAATAAAGCTACACTATGCTCAGCTTTAAAATAATTATTGCTTTCATAATATGCAGCGCGGGTCAGGGAGTTATTCATAATCTCATTAAAACCACGACTTACCAACATGTCGGCTACTGCATTTTGTAATTTCTCACGGTCGGGTTTCTGTCGCAAGCTTACAGAAGAATGAATTTTATCTTCAAATTTTACATTATTATAACCGTAAATACGTAAAATCTCTTCTATAATATCTACCTCACGCAACACGTCAACTTTATAGGTAGGAATTAGCAACTCAAGCCCTTCTTCTGTAGCAGCAATTATTTCAATACCCAGATCAGTAAGGATTTCTTTAATAATTTCCGGAGATATATTATTTCCTATCAGCCTGTTTACATTTCGATATTGAATAACCACCGGCCATTTTTCAACAGGATTAGGATAAAAATCTTTAATTTCGGATGAAATAGTACCGCCGGCAATTTCTTTTATTAGAAGTGCGGCACGTTTTAAGGCATATATTGTAATGTTCGGGTCAGCACCCCTTTCAAAACGAAAACTTGCATCCGTTTGTAAACCATGTCTTTTAGAAGTCTTCCGTATGTGCCGTGGATCGAAATAGGCACTTTCCAAAAATACTGAAGTAGTTTTTTCTGTCACACCCGAATGAGCCCCACCAAAAACACCGGCAATGCACATTCCTTCTTTTTCATTACAAATCATCAAATCTTCAGCATCGAGTTTCCTCTCTACCTCATCCAAAGTAACAAAAGGAGTCCCCTGAGGTAGTTTCTGAACGATAACTTTCCGCCCAATAATTTTGTCTGCGTCAAAAGCATGTAAAGGATGCCCGGTTTCCTGCAATACAAAATTGGTTATATCTACAACATTATTAATAGGACGTAAACCGATACTTTCCAAACGTTTCTTTAACCATTCAGGAGACTCCTTAACTTGAATATTTTTTAAGGTAATACCTGAATATCGTGGACATGCTTTGGGATCTCGAACTTCAATTTCAATTTCCATTTCATGATTGTCAATATGGAAATCTTCTACTGAAGGAATTTCTAAATTAAATTTACGTGTATTAAAATAACGGTTCAATCCGGCTACCAAATCCCTTGCAGAACCAATATGTGAAGCGGCATCAGCACGGTTGGGTGTCAAACCAATTTCATACACATAATCTATTTCAACAGGAAAATAATCAGTTGCGGGACGGCCAGGCTCTACTTCATCATTTAAAACCATAATACCATCATGTGATGTTCCTAATCCAAGTTCATCCTCAGCACATATCATTCCTTCAGAAACTTCACCT
>WGGC01000014.1 GCA_015491905.1 Bacteroidales bacterium
CACCATCCTCCGGCTATAATTATCAGTAAAATTAAAATAGAACCTATAACAATACTGGTGGTTTTCTTTTTTTTTGGTTTCTGAACTTCCTGTTTATTTTCCATTTTACCGATTTTTAGTTTTCAATATTATTTACAATTTTTTGTAATATCTCTCCAAGCTGACGGTACTCATTTTCCGATAATCCGTCGAAAATAAATTTATTAATTTCTTTATGATATTCTTCTAATTTGGATTTATGAGCAACGGCTTTTTCTGTGGGTTGTAAAAAATAAGAACGCTTATCTTTAGGATTTACAATACGTTGTATGTATCCCAACTCCTCCAGCCGCTTTACACCTTTACTTACGGTAGCTTTGTCCAGGTAATTGTTTTTTGCAACTTCTTCCTGACTTATTCCCGGATTAGCTACAAGATAACGCAAAAAGAAAAACTGACCTACATCAATATCACAATTCTTTAACTTTTGTGCCATTATCTGGTACACCTTTCGATGAATAACAGATATTAAACGCCCAGGTTTCTTTTCCATTTTTAAAATAGTTTACTACGCAACTAATTATTTGCAAAATAAAATCAAAATAGTTTACCAGGCAACTAATTTTCAAAAAACATTTTACATTTAACAAATTTTATGACTTCTTTTAATAGAAGTTGTTTAAAGTTCAGGGTTTTTTGTTCTTGATAAGATACTCTAAAAGAAAAAATTACATCTAAAATTTCAATTGTTATTTTTGTTTAAAAAAAATTATTAAACGGTTTTCCTTCATGCCTTTGGCATGAAGGAAAACCATAATTCGTTAAATTAGTGTAATTCGTTGATAAAAACCAACGAATTACACTAATTACACTAATTCCATCTCGCCGCAGGCGAGTTAGAATCCATGTTATTGCCATTTGAATAATCAAATAGTAGAAATGGAATAAAGATTTGATGATTTGATTTATATAATACTAAGGAATAATGATTTAACTTTAAACAACTTCATAAAGAAAACTTTACACCTCCTTTATTTGTTGGATTTTTTTATGATAAATAAGGGAAAATAAACCACAAGCACAAAAATGGAAAAGAGTAAACCTCCCATTGTCCCGGCAGCAAGAGCAAACCAAAAAGGTTCTTTCTGACCGTTGATAATAAAGGGTACAAGCCCAAAAATTGTGGATAGGATTGTTAATAATACAGGAATAATTTTGTGATTAAAAGCCTTTATATATTGCTGTGTGACGGTGAGATGAGGCCGTTGTTTTTGAATTTGAATAAACTCGTACAACATATAAATGGAAGCATTGACAACCAAACCGCTGATAAGTAAGAAAGATGCATAGCCACCCTGATCAAAATTAATATCGAAAAAATAAAATAATAAGAAAACACCAATGAAAGAAGCAGGAATAGTGGCAATAATAGCAAAAGGCAGTTTTAATGAATTAAAGAGGATACTGCATAAAAAGAAAATGATAACGATGACAATAAGAATTAACCAGGTATAAGAAACAGAAGCTTTTTGAATAGAGAAGTTATAAGTAAGCTTTTTAATACGATAACCTAATGGTAATTCTGCTCTTATTTGTTTCAGGACTTTATTCAGAAATTTATCTCCAAATTTGTAACTTCCGGTATAATCGTACTGTACCACCCGGATATAGTTTTGATTTTTTTTATAAATAGCATCCGGCTCTATTTCTTTATGAATAGATAGTAATTCATTTAGCGGGTAACCAATACCATAAACAGGGGTGTTCAGCACATTCCATTTATCGAAAAGAAAGGTATTATCAGGCAATAATCGTATTTGCTCAAAATGATTTCCTACAAACAAGCGGAAACTGCTGCCGCCATTAGGGCTATAATCTTTCAAAAAGGTTAAAATCTTAACAGATGGAATTTTCAGGAATGCCAATTTCTCACGATATAATTTTATAAAATACCTGTACGAATTTTCTTTTGCATACCATTCCCTGTTACCTGAAATATTGATATTTGAAATTCGGGGATGTTTTTGCAGCTTTTCCTTCATTTCAATTGCAATATCCTTCAAAGTATTATAATTAAAACCATATAGAGCCAGTTTATAGTTCACCCTGACGCTGCCCCCCACACTGTTTTGATAGCCTTTTCCCACACCAAAAATATCCCAGTTCACGCCACCCATATCAACACTTGAGCTGGTAAGAATTCCTTTAAGGAGATAAGGTAAAGAAGAATAAACCCATTTTTTCTTAAATGTTACAACCATTTCACCAAACCTAGGTCCGGAAATACGTGTGTAGAAATTAATTTTATCACGATAAGGCATCACCAATGATTCCATTTGTTTGAAAACATTATTAAGCTGTTCAACTGTAGCTCCTTTTGGCAGTGCTGCCCTGACATATAGTTTTGTCTCTTCGGGTTTGGTATAATAGGAATTTTCAAAAACATAATAAGTAAAAAGCCGCAGGCTGCCTCCTAAAACTTTATTAACCACAGGCCTTATATTCTCCAAATACCATTCGTTGCCAAGGGTTTTGTTATAAAAAGCAGGAAAAAACTTATCGGAATTTATTTTACCCGGAAGTAAATAAGCCGGCAATCCAAATGTCAGGATAAGCACTATTACAGCAACGGTTCGATATCTTAACAAAAACATTACAATGATAGAATATCCTTTATTTAATTTTAACAGAAGCTTTCTTTTCCTGATTCCGGAAGGTTTATCTGCTCTTTTCATAGGAAACAAACTTAAAAAAGCAGGAATAAAAAATAAGGCTACCAGTAACGAAACACCAAGGTTAACAGCAATTATAGAAGCAAAATCCAATAAGCTAAGTCGTAATTTATCAGGCAACATAAAGACAATAACCAGCGAGGCAATGGTAGTTAAAGTAGAAGCCAGAAGCGCGGTATAAATCCGCATGTTTTTCCGGTAAATAAGATGGTCAGCCATCACAATGGAATTATCAATTATTAACCCTAATGAAACTGTAATGCCCGCCAAAGAATAAATGTTAATTTCTACTCCAAGAAAGTAGTAGAGAATAAACGATATGGAAAGGTTAGTAAAAAGGCTTAAGATAATCAGCAGGACATATCTAATGCTGAAACTGACAATAAATACAAAAAGCAATAATATTAAAAAGGTAAACAATGTGCGGCGGTAAATTTTTTCGAGTTCCCCTTTGATATATTTTGTAGAGTTAAAGGTGTTTTCAATCTTATAATGAGGAGGAAGTGAAGTTTTAAGTTGTTTAATTTTTTTGGATATGGTTTTTGCAAGCTGAAGAGCATTACTTCCATTTTTTGGAAAAACAACTATATTCACAGAGTTTTGCCCGTCAATACGAAAGTAAGAAGTTATTTTTTGTTGTACTTTTTTTATGTTGGTAAGTGAACCCAAATATAAAATACGACTGCCGGTTTTTTTAACAGGTATGGAATCCCATGGAATAGCGGAAACAGGACTATTACCAAATTTTACTGAGATAACGTCAGTGGTTTTATTAACCTTTCCTGAGGTTTCTGTAATAAATCCTACAGATTCACGATAAAAATAGTTGTAAATAGCGTTTTTGATTTCACCGGGTGATATTCCAAGGTTGTTAAGCATTTCAGGGTCATATGTCATTTGCCACTCAAAACCGGTACCGCCATACACAATTATTTTATCTATTCCGGGAATAAAAGCCAGTTTCTTTTTAATGTGCTCTATTGCATAATTCTGTAACACAAAGGAGTTTGTTGGCCCATATAGAGAATAGGTTAATAATGGTTTTTGACTTTCGTTTTCGGAGGAATTTAATGAGATAACGGGATATGAAACCCCCTTTGGCAGTTTAGGATACAGTTGACGTATCAAAGAAGCTATTTCCAGACGCAACCTTTGGTTATCGGCATATTTCCCGGGAGTAAGCGTTATACGGTATTTTCCCATTGAGGAAACAGACTTGATATCTTTAACTCCCTGTAAAGTATTTAAGGCACCTTCCAGCCTGGAGGTAACACGTGCTTCGATAATGACCGGCGGATTATTGCCCCATCGCCCTGAAATTGTAAAAGCAGAAAGATGTGAGGACGGCTGCAACCTGACAGAAAGCAATGGCACAAAAAGCCAGCCAAGCATACTGACAGCTATAAATAGTAATACAATTGAAAAAGCCGTTCCTCTTTTATAAAACATACAAGTCGTTATTCTAAAATAGTTTTTGTATCCACATCCAATGGTTTATTTTTTATAAAATCAAAAAGGGTGATTTTACGAATATTATAATAATTCAGCCAGTAATCTTTTAATGCGTTCAGATAACTAAGCCTGGCATTGTCATTATTTATTTGTGCGTTGTTAAGTATCAGGACATCACTAATTTTACCAAGCATATATCTTTTATAAGTAATTTGATAATTTTTTTGTGCAATGGTATCTGATTTTGCAGCAATATAAATTTGTTTTTGCTGCATGGCAAACTCTTTAACTTTAAGGAAAACATTTTGTTCCAGGTCTATTTTATCTTGCTGTACCGAAGTTTTTACCAGCTCACGATTAGACTCTGCCATTTTTATTCTTCCTCTGGCCTGCCCCCAATCCAATAAAGGCAGACTTATACCCAGTCTAACCATTTCCTGGTCCAGTGGCGAAGAGTAAACCTTTGGTATGGTTCCTGCTGTTTGTGTAAGTCCGAAATTTGCCGATAAATTCATATTAAACCGGCCGGTAAGTCGTGACCTGTTCACTTCCTTATTGGCGTCAAGAAGTCGCTTTTCAAATTGCAATCCTGCAGAGGTAGCAGATTTTGCCCTGACTACTGCCTTGTCAACGGGAATTACAAAAAACAGTGTTTTATCAGGCGGAAGGAGTGTTAATGCCGCGGTATCTTTAATTCTAAGGTATGATTTAAAACGAAACAGCCTGTCGTTATAATTCAAAACAGCCTTTTCCACGGAAGCATCAGCTTTTAAATAGTTAAGTTGTAACTGCAGTAAGTCATTCTCCGAAATTTTTCCCAAATTAAAACGACGCCGCGCAATATTATACAGTTTCTTATTATTATTATAGTTTTTTTGTGCAATTTCTTTCTCTATTTGTGCCGACAACAAACGAAAAAAATACCATGTGGTGTTAATAGCAATATCTTCCTGACTTTCAAGATAAACTCTTTTAGCTTTTTCATATTTTAACGGCTCAATACGCTTATCCCATTTATAAGGGTTAAAACTGAATAACGGCTGATTAATACCTATGGCAACAATATTGGACAGATACTGACTGAAAGCAGAACCGGGAAGAAAATTATCCATCCTTTGAAGTCCCGTTTGCAAAAATATCTCTCCACCGGTAAGTCCTATTCGCTGACGTGCAAATAAATTAACACTATAATTTGAAAGTCGCTGGGCTGTATAAGAAGTAATTCCCGTTTGGGAAGGTATCGCAACAATAGATCTGTTGATGTTGGGAAGTGTAGCACTCAAACTAACATTTGGCAGATAACCCGCTTTAAAAGAACGGTATTCCCAGTAACTTTTTCTGAAACGATGTTTAGCTATTAATGCACCCGGTGATTGCTTTTGAGCAATTTTTATTGCATCATCAAGAGTATATTCTATTTTACTTTGAGCATGTACAAACGAATGAAAAAGCAATACTGAAAGTAATATAAAAATTGATTTTTTAAAAAAAGTAAACCTGTATATCATCTGTTATTAATTTTTTATTTGTGTTCTGATAAAACGCTTTTTTTTCCTGAAAAGAACAAATACAACACAGGAACAAAAAACAAACTTACAAAGGTTCCTACAAACAAACCTCCAATAATAGTTAGTGCCAATGGAACCTGCAATTCCACACCCAGGCCTTTAAAAAATAAAAGCGGAACAAGGGCTAAAATAGTTGTCAAACTCGTCATTACAATAGGATAAAACCTTCTTTTCCCTCCTTCAATAATAGCACGTATTAAAGGCTTTCCACTATTATGTAGCCCTCTTATAGCATCTACCTTTATAATAGAATCGTTGATAACAATACCACTCATAATAATAATACCCAGTCCCGACATTAAATTTAAAGAGGAATGGAAAATATATAAAAAGAAAATAGACCCGGTGATATCCAGAAATATCTCAATCAGGATAATAAAAGGAAGTAATAACGACTCAAATTGAGCAGCAAGAATAAGGTATAGTAAAATAAGAGATATGCCCATAATAAACATAAATTCTTTCATTAAGGAAATCTGTTCATATAAACTGCCACTCCATGATACCTGTACGTTTTTCAATGAATTTATTGCTTTTTGTACAGCACTTTCAATTTTTTGTTTATTCTGTTTTCCGGGATTAAAAACAACGCTGTAATATTCGCCTTGCTTATCAGAATTAATATTTCTGACATTTTGTATTTTCCTTATTTTCAATAAACTCAAAAGTGGTATGGAGGCCCCGTTACTGTTAACGACAAATTGGGAATTTAAGGTTTTATAAATACCTTCAGACTGATTACGAATTAAAATATTTATCATTTTGTTGCCGGTTGAAAGTTGATCTACCAAAGCACCACCCAACAATACCTTAAGTTTACTTATTACCGATGACAATGGAATACCATATAATATTAACCTGTTGTAGCGAGGGATAATCTCGTAGCCGGTACTAAAATCAAAGGTGTTCTCAGTAACCGGAAGATGGTTATTTTTAAGCTTAGCATTTATTTTCCGGATAAATTCAGGGGTGATATTCAGGTTTTGCTTATGCTGAAATCTTGCTACCAAAGCTGATTCCCGTGGGCTAAATACAGTCCGGAAAATATTTTTAGACGGCAGAACGGTAATATTTGCCAATGGATATTCCTTATAAGCCATTAATTTTATCTTACGGCCAATTTGTGAAACGTTAACAGCACTATCAAAATCAAGATAAAGAAAAGCAGAAGTATAAGACTGGTTTTCATTAACATTCATGGAAAAGCCCTCTTTTCCAATAAAATCAGATGTGCTTTTTAATATTGGTTTTAAAAACTTCGTAATTTCAAAAACCCGTTTTTTATTTTCATCAAGGCTGACAGGTTCGTTCCATTCCACGTTCAAAACCATATCTGTCTGCGTTAGCTCAGGGAATTTTTCCTTTTTTATGAAAGAATAGAACAATATACCTATAGGTATCAACAGTAAAAACAACAGGGAAAAGAATACTTTGTGTTTTAAAACGCGCAGCATTGTTTTTTCATAAGTAAACAAAAGCCACCTGCCCAAACGATTACTTGTAGAAACTCCGCGGTTCTTATTAAATATAAAATAGAGTACAGGAATGATAAAAATACTCACTAATAGTGAAATGGTAAGGCTAATAGCAACCGTGATAGCCTGGTCGTAAAAAATAGCACCTGCAAGGCCACTTAACGTTATCAGCGGAATAAAAACAGCACATGTTGTCAATACCGAGCTGATAAGCGGCCGTATCACTTCATTGGTACCTCTTATGGTAGCCTCCGGTGGGTTTTGCCCCCGTATTCGGTACTGATTTATATTATCAAGCACAATAATAGAATTATCAATCATTAACCCCACACTTAAGATAATGCCGGATAATGAAATAATATTCAATGAAATACCTGCCAAATACAAAAAGAAAAAGGAAATTACCAGTGCCACAGGCACACTAAAAGCTGTCACAATAGGGATTCCCGGTTGCCGGATAAATAAAAACATTATTAAAACGGCAAGTATAACCCCAAGAATCAAGGTTTGCTTCAGGTTACTGAGAGAAAATTCCAGTAATTCCGTTTGATCCTGTTCCATCTCAAAATGAATATTTTTCGTATTTGCCGACAAGCCTTTCAGGGCTTTTGCCACTTCGGCTTTCACGTCGTGCATACGGGCATCAGGTTGTTTATACACTGCCATGGAAACGGCGCGCACACCATTATGATAAAACAATCCTCCGCCATTATCAGGCTGCATTCTGACAGAAGCAAGGTTTTTTAACTTAAACAATTTTCCTGCTTTATATATGTTCAGATTTTTAAGATCGTTGAGGTTTTGCACTGCCGGTTTTACCTGTAAATTATAAACAAAATACCCGTCACGAACAGATAAATTACCAGGTTCGATGTTACTTTTTGTAATTGCATGGGTCAAATCCGCAATGGACAACCCTGTACTTTTCAATTTAACGGTGTAAGGGCGAATAATAATCCTAACTCCTTCAAGTCCACTCAAATCAACCATTGAGACAGCACTAATTTGCTCCAGACGTCGTTTTACAACGGCTTCCGCAAAGTCGGAAAGCTGCACGAAATTTCTGCCACTATGGAAATAGGATTCTTCCGGAACAATGCTCACATAAAATACAGGAATATCCGATGGTTTTATGCGGATAACCTGAGGCCGTTTCATTTTTCGCGGATAACGGTCGCTAAGCGCATCAATTTTCTCATTTACCTCAATATATGCATAATCAATATTTGTAGAATGATTAAAAGTGAGCTTTATTTGAGAATAACCATCTCCGGTTTCACTTTCTATATTTTTCAGGCCGCTTACATCCATAAGCTGTAGCCTTGTAGGTTTTATTATGGTATTTTCGAGACTTCGTGCATCGATATTAGGATAGGATATTTTTACAATAATTTCAGGAATTTCCACATTGGGAAGCAATGAAACAGGCATAGTGAGGAATGCCAACAGCCCTAATATTGCTAATGCCACAGTAATCATTAAAACCGCAATGGGCCTTTGAATTAAAAAACGTACCATCTAATTACGGTTTTTTTATAATTGTCACCTTTGCATCATGGGCCAATGTAAAACCACCATGTGTGATGATGCTGTCGCCGGGCCGCAAACCTTTTAAAACAAGATACGACACACTGTTTTCACCGCCAACAACCACATCATTCCATATTGCCCTGCCGTTATGGTAGGTAAAAACCACTTTTCTGCCCACCCTCACTACCAAAGCACTTTTTGGAATAACCAAACTGTTAGAAATTAACTTTTCAATAATTACTTTACAATCCATTCCGTCAATCAATGGGAACTGCTTTATTTTACTATCAAACAGATTCCCAATTTTTGCCTGTACCTCCACAAGTCCGTTTTTATTTACCACAGGATTTATTTCATTTACATCACCAAAATAAACCACTGTATCATATGCTACCGGAATTATTCTAACCCTCTGTCCCAACTTTATTTTTGACAACTCCTCCCCGGTGACCAAAAAACCGACTGTAAACCCTTTATCTCCCTGAAGGGTGCAAAATGGCTTACTCATATCTACCTTATCGTATGCCTGTTGCGAAATACCCGAAATAACACCATTGAAAGGAGCTTTTAAAAATGTTTGCCGGTAGTGAATCCTGGCACCGTTTAAATTTAGCAAAGCACCTGAATAACCACTTTGTAATTTTAAACTTGTAAGTAATTTCTTACTAAACCGAATAGTATCTCCTTTATTGTCTCCAAACCCCAACAAAAGAGAATTCAAATTGTTTTGTGCCTTTTTTACTGCCACTTCTGCTTTTTCAACAGCAAGCCGCTGAATGTTATTTTCCAGTTTCGCAATTACTGCACCCTTCTTCACACGGCTTCCGTTTTGATAATTAACCGATTGTATTTGCCCGGGACTCTCAAAATAGAGTTTTGCCAAAGGTGTTGCATGAATCCTGCCATTGGAGAATAACTGAAAAGGAAACTCCCCTACTTTTAATACTTCTACGCTAACAGGCTGCAACACACTCCTTTTTGTAACTCGAATTTCCTGTTCATTTTCTTTTTTGTTATTATGCCCGCACGACCACAACAGTGGCAATAAAAGCATCATTACAAATAATAAGTTATTATTTTTCAAAATTGTTTTGCTTTAAATAAATACTTCCGATTAATTGGTCTGGATAAAGATATAAAAAAATCTTTTTGTTTTTGCATTTATAAACTAATTTTGTAGTTTTTATTTTGTTTATTTCTTCTTTACAAGCTTAAAACGTGCAAGAATTAACTTATTTTCTTCTGTAATGGGGTTTTTGTCATTCGACAGTGAGATTAACAACCCACTTTTTGATGCCATGATGTTTCTAAAATAATAGGTTTTACCGGGGAATGGCACCTCC
>WGGC01000015.1 GCA_015491905.1 Bacteroidales bacterium
GGAATTAACAATTTTTTGAATTCCATCCCGATTTTGTTTACTCCTGTGCTTCTTGCAGTAATATTAAGCATCTTTATGTCACAGGAAATCACGTTGATAACCATATCAGGGATAGGATTGCTTGGAGTTATATTTTCTAATGTACTTATTAAAAAGTCTGTTGCTTTTTTCAGAAAAAACAGATATAAAATTGCCGAAGGTTACAGGAATTCTTAATTTAACAACAGTAAAAAATGATTGAAGTAAACAATATCAAAAAAATATATGGCAAGGAAACTGTATTAAATCTGCCAGACTTAAAAATAGAAAAGGGCGAAAGCTTTGGGCTTGTAGGAAATAACGGAGCCGGAAAGACAACATTTTTCAGGTTAATATTAGACTTAATTCGTGCCAGTAATGGAAATATTCTGTCGAAAGAAAATGATGTTGCCAAGACAGAAGACTGGAAATATTATACCGGATCATATCTTGATGAAGGCTTTTTAATTGACTACCTTACCCCCGAAGAATACTTTTATTTTGTAGGAAAGCTAAACGGAATGGATAAAACATCTGTTGACGGCTTTTTATCTGAGTTCTCAGATTTTTTTAATGATGGAATTCTTAACGGGAACAAATATATACGTGATTTATCGAAAGGAAACCAGAAAAAAGCTGGCATTGTTGCAGCCCTGATTTCACATCCCGAAATACTTATTTTAGATGAACCTTTTTCCAATTTAGACCCAACTTCTCAATATCAGTTAAAGAAAAAACTCAAACAATACCACGAAGCCAACCATGTAACAATGTTAATTTCATCGCACGATTTAAATCATGTTACAGAAGTTTGTAAACGAATTGTCGTGTTGCATAAAGGGGAAATAGTCCACGATTTACAAACCAACCCGGACACCCTTAAAAAGCTGGAAGACTATTTTGCCATAGAAGGTGAAGAAACCACCAATACCGAGTAAATATGCCATAAACGAAATCTTTTTAGTAAAATTTTTAAGCTGTAAAAATTTTATTTCTATTTTGTACCTTTGCCGCCGCATGGCAAATTTTTCAAAAAAAATACAAAAAGAACCTTTTATTACTGTTGCTAAAATAGCGGAAAAACTCAATATTTCCACTTTTATAATAGGAGGTTATGTCCGGGATTTACTATTAGACCGGCAATCGGAAGATGTTGATTTTGTTGTAATTGGAAATGGCATTGAGTTCGTCAACCAATTAGCACCGGCATTGGATAAAGACATTAAGCCTAAAGTTTTTGAAAATTTCGGAACTGCAATGATAAGGTATAAAAATATGGAGATGGAATTTGTAGGTGCCAGGAAAGAATCCTACAGAAAAAACTCCAGAAAACCAATTGTAGAAAATGGAACATTGGAAGATGACCAGAAAAGAAGAGATTTTACCATTAATGCCTTATCAATATCATTAAACAAGGCAGACTTTGGAGAATTATATGATCCTTTTAACGGATTGGAAGATCTTAAAAACAAAATTATACGTACACCCCTCGACCCTGACATTACCTTCTCTGACGACCCTTTACGTATGTTACGTGCCATTCGGTTTGCCACTCAGTTACAGTTTGAAATTGAAGAAAAAACCTATGAAGCGATAAAAAGAAATAAAAACAGAATCTCTATTATCTCAAAAGAACGTATTACTGACGAAATTAACAAGATAATTCTGGCACCAAAACCTTCAATAGGATTTAAGATATTGGAAGAAACCGGCTTACTGAAATTAATTTTTCCTGAAATGGTGATGCTCAAAGGAGTTGAAACCATTAATGGAAAATCTCACAAGGATAATTTCTACCATACTTTGGAAGTCCTTGATAATGTCGCCAATGTTTCGGACAATTTATGGTTGCGATGGGCAGCCATTCTGCACGATATTGCCAAACCTGTTACCAAAAGATTTGATAAAAAAGCCGGCTGGACATTTCACGGTCATGAATTTGTAGGTGCAAAAATGGTTCCCCGCATATTCAAAAAGATGAAACTTCCATTAAATGAGAAAATGCATTTTGTTCAAAAAATGGTTTTATTACATCTTCGCCCCATAGTACTGGCACAAGATCATGTTACCGATTCGGCTATTCGCCGGTTATTATTTGATGCCGGAGATGATATTGACCTGCTAATGCAACTTTGTGATGCTGATATAACCTCAAAAAATGAAGCCAAGGTTAAACGTTATCTTAAAAACTTCCAACTGGTAAGAAAGAAACTAAAAGAAGTAGAAGAAAAAGACAGTATTCGCAACTGGCAGCCGCCCATTACAGGAGAAATTATTATGGATACCTTCGGACTTAAACCATCCAAAAAGGTTGGAGAAATAAAAACCAGGATTCGCGAAGCTATTCTTGATGGAAAAATTCACAACTCTTATGAAGAAGCATTTCCTTTTATGCTTGAAACCGGGAAAAGTATGGGATTACAGGTGCATAGTATGGAGCATGCTCCTGAGAAATCTGTCAATAAGTAAAATATATAATGTTGTCATATGCCATTTAAACCGCAGTCTACCTTAATTGTACTTGCAGGGCCCACAGCATCCGGCAAAACACAACTGGCTATAGAATTGGCACAACATTTTCATACTGAAATTATTTCTGCCGATTCACGTCAGTTTTATCGTGAAATTCCTATTGGCACCGCAGCCCCAACACCGGAACAATTAAAAGCGGTACCACATCATTTTATCGGAAATCTGTCTGTTACCGATGATTACAATGTTTCCACTTACGAAAAAGAAGTATTGGAATTATTGAAAAAAAAATTTATTTCTAATCCCGTAATGATAATGACCGGTGGTTCAGGATTATATATTAATGCTGTATGTAAAGGCATCGATGATATACCAAATCCTGATAAGTCATTAAGAAATGAACTGAACCAATTATTTCTGGAAAAAGGTATTGAGACACTCAGAAGCAAACTAAAAGCCATTGACCCGGAATATTATTCCGTGGTAGACCACAACAATCCAAAACGTTTATTAAGAGCTTTGGAAGTATGTCTTCAGACAGGAGAAAAATACAGTAAGCTTAGAAAAAATAAAGATTCACAACGGCCGTTTAATATTATAAAAGTTGGATTGGAAGTCCCCAGAGAAATACTAAATGAACGTATTAACAAACGTGCCGATGAAATGATACGTCTGGGATGGATACAAGAAGCTGAATCGGTAATAAGATATAAAGACTATAACGCTTTAAATACCGTAGGATTTAAAGAACTTTTCAACTATCTGGAAGGTAAATGGACTCTGGAACATGCAGTAGAGAAAATAAAAACCAATACCAGAAGATATGCAAAAAGACAAATGACGTGGTTTAGGAAAGACACTGATATTACCTGGTTTTCTCCCGGCAACATTAAAACTATTATTTCACAGCTTGATGGTAAACTAAACCAGCAAAATATTTAAAATATACCGGTATGGACTTCAAAATGATTATAGAATTTCTTATAGACCTTGAATTAAATAATAACCGGTACTGGTTCAGGGAAAATAAATCCAGATATGATGCAGCCAGGGCAACATTTGAACAATTCCTGGGAGTGTTACTTCCCATGTTACAGGAAATGGATCCATCATTGGAGGATATCAGTGTAAAACAAAGTATTTTCAGAATATACCGGGATGTGCGTTTTTCTAAAAACAAAGCTCCTTATAAAAATAATTTCGGTGCTTTTATCTCACATGGCGGGCGTAAAAGCCCGTATGCAGGCTATTATATTCATCTGGAGCCTGACAGGAGTTTTATTGGTGGCGGAATATATAAACCTGATTCCATTGTTTTAAAAGCCCTTCGTAATGAAATATTCGAAAGCACGGATGAGTTCAAAAAAATTATCTCTGAGAAATCCTTTTTGCAATACTTTCATAAAATAAACGGAGAGAAGTTAAAATTAGCCCCAAAAGGATTTCCCAAAGATTTTGGTGATATTGAGTTGTTAAAGTACAAGAGTTATACAGTAACACATTCATTAAAAAATGATTTTTTATTACAACCTGATGTTTATAAAAAAATAATACCTATTTTTAAAAAGCAGAAAAAATTCAACGACTTTTTAAATCGTGCTGTAAACAGAGTTTATAGTAACTCCTGAGAAATCATTTCCTGAGGTATTATTTTAAGTTAATACTTTCTATGCGAAAATGCAGCAAGGTTTAAAATATTAAAGGTGAAAACTGACTAAAGAAAGAGTTTTTGAGGATATTTTTTTATTTAACTCTTGTAATAAAGCTCACAAATGACTACAACCTGATTTTTTTATTAAAAATTATTTAAAAAATGTAATGCAGCATCTTTGGTTGAAAAAATCTCACATCTGTGATTCTTAATTTTGGCTTTTGTTAATTCATGATATAATATAGAGAAAGCCGTTTCTTTAGGTTTTGATACAATCATAGCAATAACAATAAATTCATACTTAGAAGACGTTTTAAACTTTTTCTCTATCATAATTCGTATGTCGCCAGGAGTGAAATTCATATCTGCATTTGTAGCATCAGTAATTATTTTTAAGACCCGGGGATAGGTTTTATTTTCCTGAATTTAATGAAGATAATCAACAATTTCATTAATAGTCACTTTACCATCAAATTTTGTTTCAAGCAACCCCGTTTTATTATTAAATTTTGAAGTAATCATAATTTAATTAAATATGTCGTAAAACATGTGTTATGTATTTATACTCTTAACTGTACAAAAATAACAATAATAAATACTAAACTAAAATTTAAATTAACATGGGTCATACTCCTGTAAACCGGAATATTTAAAAATTAAAATATAAAATTACCAATCTTTCCTATAACACCGTTTACGTTTGTGTTGTATATGGTCATAAGTTTTCCAATTCATAATTGCCTTATCATTATCTTCAAAAATGCCTGTAGTTTCAATATATTTAAGGTTTCTTTTTAGCATTTCATTTTGAAGTTCGGCTTGCAAAACAACTGCGGCACCTGTATGCTGATAATCTTTTAAAACACCTGTCAGCAACTGATCTACCGTATCAATACCCTTCCCTTTCAACGCCTTCATTACAGGTATTATACCGAAAGGAAATAAATGTCCTTTGGCTTTTTGCATTGCGCGTGACATGGAAGGCAAACCAATAATAAATCCAATGGGCTTTCCATCCATTTCCACCATTTTCACAAAATGAGGATTAAGAATAGTAAGATATTTTTTGGCATAAAATTGCGCCAGCTCGTCGGTAAACCTTGTAACAAAAGGAAGAACGTCAAACGACCGGTTTAAAATATCGAAAATTTGAAGAATATAAGGTTTCAGTTCTTCAGCATTATTAAAATGAATGATATTAATACCGTATCTTTTTTGAATAAGCTTACTTCCGCGCATAGCCTTGCTGTGCGGACGCTCACCCACGGTAAGCCTGAATTCTACCCAATCAATTTCTTTGGTATATCCCAGCTGATCCATAAATAATTTATAATATGGTTTATGATATTCACTACCTACAGAAGGCAGGAAATCAAAACCTTCTATAAGCAACCCCTGATGATCAAGATTATTAAACCCCAAGGGCCCGTATATTCCTTTCATTCCTTTGTCGGTAGCCCATTTTTCAGCAGTTTCAAGTAATTTACGTGCAACTTCTATATCTTCAATACATTCGAAACGGGTGAACCTTCCCATTTTTTCATTTCGTTCAGTATTATATTCATTATTTATTATCCCTCCTATTCTTCCTACAACCTTGCCATCCTTAATGGCAATCCAGAATTTAGTATCACAAATTTTAAAAGCAGGGTTAGTATCTGCCTTTAACATTTTTATTTCATCATTTATAATAGGAGGAACCCACATTTTGTCATTCTTATACAATGCAAAGGGCAGGTTTACAAATTCCTTATAATCAGATTTCTCAATTACTTCTTTAATAATAATATTCATACTATTCTTATTATTTTGGGTAACCACAAAGGTATATAAATAAACTAGCTATATCTTTTATTAAATCTAATTTATACGGTTTTTATATACCATTAAAAAGAAAATGCCAAAAACACATTTTAAATAAAGGCAGTTTTTTTAATTAATCGTATTTTTATAAAAAAATTTATGATTTATACACTCGGCGAGTCCTTACTGGATATTATAATTGAAGATTTAAACCATGCAACCACACATCCCGGAGGTGCAATGCTTAACGCTGCTATTTCATTGCAACGTAACGGATTGCAAACTTCTTTAATCTCCGAATTGGGTAATAACAAAGCCGGAAAACTGATACTGGATTTTTTAACTAACGAACATGTTAACACACAATATATTACTGTTTATGCTGACAGCGAAACATCAATGGCAATAGCATTCCTTGATAAAAAGAAAAAACCGGAATATACCTTTAAAAAATGCTATCCAAAAATTAGAAAGTTACCCTCTCCACCAGACTTTACAAATAACGATTTCTTACTTTTTGGCTCTTTGTATTCTTTAGATTCTAACCTGTATCCGCAAATAAATCTATATCTGCAAAAAGCAAAACAAGCAGGAGCAACAATTATCTATGACCCCAACATACGACAGGCTGAAAAAATAAAAAATCCCGGACTTAAAAAAATTCTATTCCGTAATATTTCAATAGCTGACATTATAAAAGGATCTGATGAAGATTTTAATGCTATTTTCCCGGGAAAGCCTATTCAGGAACTCAACGAAGAGTTTCTGAAAATTAACCCTGAAGCTTTGTTTATAATCACACAAGGCGAAAGCGGAGCCTCCGCTTTTTATAAAAAGAAAATATTTCATGAAATAGCAAAGCCTGTTAAAACGATAAGTACCGTAGGTGCCGGTGATGGGTTTAATGCCGGAATTATAGCTTATATGCAAAATAACAATATCACTTTTCCTATTTCTGAAGAGAATATTCTTTATATGTTAAAAAACGGAAATAAATTTGCATCTGATGTATGTTCATCTCAAGAAAATTATATCCCATTGAAGTCGAAATAAATATTTTAACAAAAAGCAATATGCTTTTTTATCCTTAAAGTTTAAAAAATTAAATATTAATGTATCTTTGCAACGTTAAAAACAATAGGGGTGCCTTAATATTACGGGCTGAGATCAAACCCTCTGACCTGATCCGGATAATGCCGGCGTAGGAAAAAGAGATAACGTTCCCGCTTAAGACTTCCTCTGTTGGTTTAATATTAAATCATTTTTAATTTTTAAATCAATTTGAGTTATGTTTAAAAAATTTATTTTTCTAATTGCTTTAGCAATCACTCCCTGGCTGCTGCAAGCACAATTTTCACTTTCCGGAAAAGTGATAAACACCGAAACCGGAAATCCGTTACCCGGTGCAAACGTAATACTGAACAAATCTACACTTGCCACAACCACCAATAAAGATGGTAAGTTCATCTTTAAGAATTTAAAAAAAGGAAGCTACTCCTTAAATGTTAGCTATATGGGATTTAAATCCTTTACAAAAAGGATTTTTCTTTCTAAAAACACGTCTGTTTCCATTTCTTTACAACCTACCGCTTATATGAGTGATGAAGTTGTGGTTAGTGCCATTCGCGCCGGTAAAGATTCTCCCAGCACTTACGAAAACATTAGCGGGAAGAAATTAAACCGTAATAATATGGGGCAGGATATTCCATTTCTTTTACGCCTGACTCCTTCTGTGGTTGTTACCTCCGATGCCGGCGCCGGCGTGGGATACACGGGACTACGCATCCGTGGAGTAGATCTTACCGGTATTAACGTCACACTCAATGGGGTTCCTGTAAACGATGCCGAATCTCAAGGCGTATACTTTGTGGATCTTCCCGACTTAGCTTCGTCTGTTCAAAGTATGCAAATACAACGTGGTGTAGGAACCTCTACCAATGGTTCGGCAGCCTTTGGAGCCAGCATTAACATTAAAACAGATGCCTTTCAACCTAATGGTTTCGCTGAAATAAATAGTAGTGCCGGTTCTTTTAATACTTTTAAAAATAGTGTTAACTTCAGCTCGGGACTCCTCAATAAACATTGGATAATGACGGGCAGATTTTCTGATATTTCTTCAGACGGATATATCGACAGAGCTTTTTCAAAATTAAAGTCAGCTTACCTTTCTGCAGGCTATTTTGGTAAAAAAAATATTTTTAAAGCCATAGTAATGCTGGGTCATGAAAAAACCTACCAGGCCTGGTACGGAGTTCCAAAAGATAGCCTGGCCACCAATCGTACCTATAATCCTGCAGGAGCTATTTATAATAATGCTACCGGTAAATTTATGGGTTATTATCCCAACCAAACCGATAACTATGCTCAAAATTATTATCAACTGCATTATGCTCATCAGTTTAATAAAAAATTGAATCTTGCTGCTGCAACATTCCTGACTCGCGGATATGGATATTACGAATCCTACAAAAACAATCAGAAGTTTTCTAAATATGGCCTTAACGATACAATTATTGGAAATACAACTGTATCACGTACTAACCTCGTACGGCAAAAGTGGCTCA
>WGGC01000016.1 GCA_015491905.1 Bacteroidales bacterium
AAGCAAGCAGGGGAAAGTTCCTTTATCAAAGGCTGCCAATAATCAAAAGTCTCTCATGTCAATTGACTTGATAATACCGTTTGAATCTGCATATATTTCAACAAAACTATCATTTCCTTTAATCAACAAATACAAAGATTTGCCTTGACTGCCTTGTCTGTACTTATAACTTAGTGGAAAAATAGCTTGCAAGCTTTCCAAGTTTTCTCCTACTTTGACATTATAAGGTGAAAAACTGTATTGAGGACCCGTGATCGTAAAACTATAAACAAGATTTTTCACCACATAAAATATTACCCCATTGTAGTGATATACAATGGCAGTATCATTTGTTGTCTCCCAATAATCTTTGCTTATGGATTGTGGCTGGCCGAAGTTCTGAATTAATACAGATTTATCCTTGGTTAAAAGGAATTGGCCATTAATAGTTTGGTCACTAAAATTTATTTGATTACTATTAGTGGTAGAAATTTGTGCTTTTAAGGTTGTTGTACCCAGTATAAGGAGCACTACTATAAACATTAATTTTTTCATGGTTTAAAAAATTTTAATTACAATTTGAACTGGATATGGCATTATAATTTGCATTGAATTTTGTAGTTAGGTAAGGCTGGGGATTCAATGTATGCCAGGATGAATCAAATACTATATGGACATGCGCCAGTGGGGGGTTGTCGGTTTCTTTTGCAAAGAAAAAAAACGGAATACGAGGTAAATGTTTCATCACAACTATTTTCAAAACTGAAATTACATAAAATCTAAAGTTGCCGGCTCACAGACTTCTGCCATGAGCCGGCTTGTTAACCAAATATTATATAGTCGTATAATATATTTTAGTAATTATTTTTGTGCTTTGATTAAAATCAACAGACACCCACTGATCGTCTGCGGGCTCTGATAAAAACAAGATTGATTTACTTCCATCAGTATTGGTTAAAATTTTAACATTTCCCAGCTTATCAATGGAATCACCTATATGAATAATCTTGTTTCCAATTTTTACAGCTACCGTGTTATTTTCCACGTCGAGACTTGACAAAACTGCCGGGGAAGTTACAAGTTCATCAAAAGAAAACGAAATATCAGAGTTATGAAAACTAATCCAATAATAATTAGGATCGTCTGATTTTTCAACCTTCATAGTCACTCCAAACAGTGCATTTACCTTAGCAGGATCACCTCTGGTGTGCTTTATACTTCCTAACGTAATATCATTAAAGGAGATATCAGTAAATTCATCCCATGAAATAACGTTCTTGTTCTGAATATAGGGGTTTGTTTGGCTATAACCCGTAAGGAAAATGCCAAAAAATAAAATTGTAGTTAAAAGTAATTTTTTCATATCAACTATTTTAATACCTACCCCAAAGCCTTTGCCGGCAACAAAAGCAGTCAGGGGAAGGCACTTTAACTAACAAGACTGCAATATTAATAATCTCCCATGTCAATACTCGTAATAATATTATTTGAATCTGCATCTTTTGGACATAACAGTCGTTCCCCTTAATATTCAAAATTATCGAATTACCTTTTCTGTTTCAGAGCTTTAAACACCAAATTTACAAAGAACAGCATTAAACCAAATCAGATAATTTCGAAAACCCGCCCGTATAAAAAACGGACGGGCATGAATTTAATGTAAATTAATAAGACTCAACAGAGATTTCGGTAATAACAGAGTTGCTGCCGGCTTGGATGTAAAGATACCTGTCGGTGTCTTTAATATTGATTCCCATATAATATCCATTGGCATCACTTTTCATATTCTTAAAACTTAGGGGGAAGTAAGACTTTAACACGTTAATATTATCTCCCACTTTTATATTATAAGGGGTAATACTATACTGCTTGCCTGTTATAACAAAACTCATTACCCAACCATTTTCAATGGTAAATTTAACTTCATTATAATTATAATTATAGCCATGAATATTTTCCAATTCATTAAAGTGCGGGCTTACCGACAAAGGTTCCCCAAAATGTTGAATTAAAGAAATCGTATCCAGTTGTAATACAGGAATTCTGTTAATAGTCACATCTTTACTGTCAATAATATCTTTAGCATATTGTGAGCCCTGTGCCCGGGAAGCATTTATACCAATAAAAAAAATCAAAGTAAAATAAATTATTTTTTTCATAACATTACTCCTGAATAAAAGTAAATGTTGCAGGAAGCCGAAAGCCGGCCCCCTGCTAAA
>WGGC01000017.1 GCA_015491905.1 Bacteroidales bacterium
ACTGATACAAACAGTTATAAAATTTGCGTTATAAGTCTAAATAGCAAAAAAATAATAATTTATAATGTTATTTATTAACGATTTTAGTATTTACAACCCTCACTCCTCCGCGTTTGTAACGCGGAGGTATTGGTTTAGCCCCCTATTAATCGGACTATTTTAATTTTGATTCAAATATACGTATTTTTCACTTATAAATTTCATAATATTGTATCAGCAAGGAATGACCAAAGGTGACCTTTGTACCGGTGGTTGTTGAAGTGTTTCGGATCCGTTCGCTTCTTTTTGTAAATAATCCGGCTCATCGAGAGCCTGATTATTTAAGCAAGGAACTCCCTTCAGGTTCTCATTACCCGGTATTTGTTGGTATGGGATATTGAGGGAGAACCGTAGTGTTTTATTCTTTAACTCCCTACTTGATATTTTTCCCTCATTCCATAATTCCCAGAATAATTTTGGGGTTAAATTGGCGATAGAGCCGTGTAAGCGTTTGTTATTATAGGTATCATAGAATCTTTCCAGCCTTTTTTCAATATCACCTATTTCCCAAAAAGCCTCTTTCTCTATAGACCTGGAGAGTATAGAATGAAAACTTTCGATATGACCATTTTCCTGTGGAGTATAGGGGTGGGTAAAAACCTGATTGAGATAGTTTTCTTTGAAAAATTCCTGAATTATTTTCGCCCCAAACTGTGGCCCGTTATCATTTCTGATTTCAATATGGACACCTTCATTTAACAGGTCTGCTTCTTGTAAATAATTCACAATTACATCTTCCCAGGCCTGTTTTACCTGCCGGGATTTCATCGTAAAATCTACTTGCCAATGTAATACGAATCTGGTAAAAGTGTCAATAATTGTCAGGATATAACAATGCCTGCGTGCCTGTGCAATCCATACGTATTTAATATCCATCTCCAGTACTTGCAGAGGTGCTCTCGGTGTAACAATCCGATACTGTGCATAGGTCTTTTCTGCGCGTTTGTATTTTTGTTTTAGCAATTTATGTTCCTTCATTAGTCGGTAAACTTTCTTGTGATTAATGTAATATCCCAGCATCATCAAAGCAAAATACATCTTCCTGTAACCATAATTCGTATCGGGGTCTTCCTGTATATCTATTATCTGATCTACTACCTGCTTATTCGTTTCCTCTTTCTTATCTCCTGAAACCAACCTGATTGTATGTGTTGATGCTTTTCTGCCTGGACGAGCCTTCTTGGGCTGGTAGTAATACTGGTGCTTCGTTATACCTACAATAGGTAACACGCAATCCCGGATTAATCCTAACCCAATATATTTTATTGCAAGCTCCTTTTTCTCGCCCAGGAGTACTTTTTTTTTAGCATTTCTGTTTTTAAATGCCCTTCAATCTCTTTTTCTGCCAGTAATTTCTTTAACAGTTCATTCTCCTTTTCCAGTCTTTTGATCTCTTTGATATGGGCCGGGGTCATACCGTGCTGAAACCCCGCTTCTCCCATTTGCTCAAATTTCTTCTTCCAACTGTAATAAGTTGCAGGGTAAATACCGTGCTTTTCCAGTGTGGCTTTCACCCCTTCTTGTTCAACTTCTTTTAGGATTTGAAGCTTTTCTTCTTTTGTGAATGTTCTTTTTACCGTCATAAGCGTACAAAGTTATAGATTTCTAACTATAATTCTGTCCGACTTTCTAAGGGGCTAAAACAATGGTATTAGATTAGTTGACAAATCTGATTACGGGGATTTTATAAAAGAAAAATATAAACAATTAAATAGAGATGATGCTGAATACATGAATTTGAATGATATTCTGAGCTTTGCTACTGGACAATGGCCAGATTCTATATTTAGTAATGATTTTTCTTATGAATTTACTGGTCTAAACTTTGATTCTGGAAAAAGTAATAAATCTGATTTAAAATATTTGTTGCGTTTAGTAGATGATCTAGGTTCACAACTATACATCAGAGATGTCTCGTTTTTAGGTTTTAATTCTTATTATATTGTTGCTCCGGGTTTAAGTCAGGACATAAGGAGAAAGACAGATTACTCACTCTTTCAAAAGCTAGAATTATCAATTGGTAAAATAAACAATGCCTCATCGCTTTCGGCAGATGAATTACTTTCATTAGACTCAATTTTAGAAGAATATTATATAGCCTGTCTCTTATACACATCTGACGCT
>WGGC01000018.1 GCA_015491905.1 Bacteroidales bacterium
TCTTTTCGAATTTATAAGGTATTAAACAAAAAAGCCGGCAACCTGTTTTATTCCAATTATTAATTCGTAAAACTCACAAAACAATTAATATATTTATTTACTTAAAATTTAAAAAAATTAAAAAGTTTTTTATGTTACCCGCAGTTATGTTTATTGGAATGGCTTCTTATACAAATACCCTCAGTGCTAACAGCAGCCCCGTTCAAAATTCATCAAATGCAAATACAGTAACCTCATGGGTACAAATGCTTAATTCAACAATAAACAATACTATTGAAATTGATAAGCTTAATGAAAATAAAGCTAAAGGAGAATGGAGAGTTGAAAATGTTAATGTTAAATATACTGAAACATCTTGTACCGTAACACTTCACGCTTAAGTTGATGAGCTTGGAGTCGAGGGGTATATAAATGTATCTGCCACTGCTGCAACTTGTGACGAGGCTTGGGCTATGGTCATGGCGAAGATGGAAGCAAGGCTTAAAAAATTAAAGAAAATGTTTTAAAAAATGAATTAGAAAAACACCATTTATTATCAATATAATAAATGGTGTTTTTCTATTTAACCGATTCAGCTTTATATTTTAAAAAAAATATAAATTTAATATTATAAATATGATTAAAAAATACTTACTGACTGGAATTCTTTTTTTGACCATAAACATTGTTTTTGGACAAAATTTAAATTTAAAGTATTATATGGTTGTAACCTACAATACCATAACCAGTTTCTCAGGCTATCCTAAGGAATATGAATCTAAACTGTATATAGGAAGGAATGAATCTTGTTTTATCCTGAATGGGCCGCAAAAAGAAAATATAGGAAATATAGGAAAAAATATTACACCCAACATAAAGTTGAAGTTTGGGTCAAAATATCCAATGTTTTTTTTAAAAAAATATAATAAAAACTATTATCAATTTTATACACAAAGTAGGTTAAAAGCAACTAAATATTTTATTGTTAATGATACAGTTCCCACAATAAAATGGAAGTTAAGTAAAGAAAGAAAGGAAATTTACGGATATATGTGCAATAAAGCTACCGGTGCATTTAGAGGAAGAACCTATACTGTTTGGTTTACCAACCAAATACCGCTAAGCCTTGGCCCATGGAAACTTGGAGGGTTACCCGGGCTGATAATTAAAGCAGTGGATTCAACCGGGGAAGTATCTTTCAATTTAGTATCAATTAAGAAAAAAAACGGAATCTATTCACTTAAGTTACCCCAATTAAAGGAAATTTCCTGGCTTGAATATAAAAAAATAATACAAAAATTTTTTAAGCGTATATATGGTTATTTCCGGACGATGCAAGATGAGAATGTAGAGGTTAAAGTTTCAAAACCTACGGGATTTGAACCATCAATTTTCGATAAAAGGAACAGAAAAAATTTTAATAAATGAAAATAAAACTAACACTTTTCATTTTGTTTTTACCAATTTTAAGTTTTGCACAAACCGTTTTAATCAAGGGAATTGTACAGGATTCCACAAAACTACCTTTAGTGGGGGCGCAAGTCCTGCTTTATGATTCTACACAGACATTTATTTTGAATTATGCAATAACCAATGATAGTGGATTTTATAAGATTATAACTTCAAAATATAATGGCAATGCATTTTTAACAGCACAATCAATGGGGTATATAAAAGACAACAAACCCTTATACATTCCGAAAGCCAAACATGTTATAATCAAGAATTTCTCCTTGCGAGAAAAAAAAGTATTGCTAAATGAGGTTATTATAAAAAACAATGCACACCCCATGGAGGGGAAAAAAGACACTGTTACCTACAATGTAAATAAATTTACAAACGGTAGCGAAGAAGTTGTAGAAGATGTTCTTAAGGAACTGCCGGGAATTTCTGTTAGTGAAAATGGTAAGATTACCTATCACGGAAAGCCTATTGATAAGGTATTGGTGGAGGGGGATAACTTACTTGGTAAAAACTATATAGTACTAACAAAAAATTTGAGTGCTAACACAATTAAAAAGATACAGGCAATTGAAAATTATATTGAAAATAAAAACCTGAAAGGGATTGAAAAAAGCAATAAAACTGTATTAAATCTTGTACTTAAAAACGATATTAAAGCAAAGCCTTATGCAAATATTGGTTTGGGTTTTGGTAATAATAGCTTTTATGATGTAGGCGTTAATACTTTGGGAGTTAACAAAAAAATTAAATACTACTTACTGGGGTCAAGCAATAATATTGGGATAAACAGTGCTCCTAATGACCTTATCTCATTATCTACTTACAAAGATGATGTGAAAGGACCTCCTTTTTTAACTTCAATTAACTATGAGTTTCCGGGTATAAAAACAACCAGAGTTAATTTTAATCACCTTTATTTCGGATCTTCAAATTTGCTTTTAAATATTAATAAAAAATTAAAAATAAGGAACAATTTATATTTTACAAAAGATAAAAATTTATTTGACAAGATAAAAATAACAAAATTTCTTCTGCCTACAGGAAATTTCACCATCAGAGACATGCAATCATTGGTTAGAAAGCCATTAATTGGACAAGGAAACCTGGATGTGCAGTATAACCTGACAAAACAATCAAACCTAAACTATAGCATCAAATACAGAATTGCACAAACAAAGTATAATGGTTCGCAAACGGCAAACCTGTCATTTTTTAATGAATCATTACAAAACAAAGAGCAATATGTTTCTCAAAATATAAATTACACAAACCGTGTGAATAAACATAATGCTTTTCTTGTGAAGGCTCAGTATTTCTACAACCGTAAAATTCAGGATTATATTCTTATGCCTTTCCCTAACAGTTTACCATTTATTTCAACCAGTAGTTTTATTGATACAGCTAATTTATTACAAAAAAGTAACATTACAGAGCATTTGTTCAAAGTCAGAAGTGAATACCTTGGGGTAAAAGGGGTATTAAATTACAAGTTAGAAATCGGATATGAAAGTCGGCAACAGTCTTTAAATTCAAATTTATATGCTGTAAATAATAATAATTTTTTCTATTTAAATCAACCGTATAGAAATGATGGACAACTTAATTTGCAAGATTTTAATGTGAGTTTTCAAAATAAATATAAATGGAATAAATGGACTTTATTATTCGAGGTACCGCTGCACTATAAAACATTATCTTATAATAATTTGGCAATTCCTTCTAAAAAAAGCCGTTCTTTTGTTTTTTCCCCAATGTTAGGGACAAAACTGGAAATAAAAAATATAACATTTTCTTTATTATACATTTCATTAGCTCAATATCCGGAACTTAACAGTATATATTCCGGCTATTTGTTAACAAACTATCGTACACTTAAAAATGGAATATATTTAGGAAATATAATTCGGACACAAGCTATTTACGCTAACTTTGTTTATCAGAATTTTGGAAGACAAATCATGTTTTATTGGATGTTTTCAAATATCTATCAAAATAAGACATTTGGATCAAAATTATTGATTAGCAAGTATTTTACGGTTATAGAAAAAGCAATTGTGAAAGGAAACAGAAATCTGATTTTTTCTACAGGCTTTGATAAATTCCTTCCTTTTATGTTTGCAACAGTTAAGTTGCGCGCTTCAATATCTAAAATGCAGTATTTTAATTTTATTAACCAGTCTGATGAGCGTCAAATTAATTTGTTATCGGGAGTATATAGTTTAAATTTAAATTCCGGGTGGAAGAACTTTTTTAATTTCTACTCTGGAATTAAGTATAATTTTTATAAAGTAAATATTAAGAACTCAAAGGCCATTTCAGAAACAAAAAATTTGAAAGCTCATATTGGCTTTACCTTTAATTTCAGCAAAAAACTAAAGGTAGTTATAAAGAATGAAGCGTTTTTTTATGATGTAGGCACTTCTGATTCAAAAAATTATTACTTTTTAGATGCCAATATTAAATATGTCGTTAAACCAAATAAACTAACATTTCAATTGACAGGAAATAATCTGTTGGGAAAAACAACTTTTGATAGAATGTCCATAACAGATTATATGATAAGTACAACACAATACCATTTAATGCCACGTCAAATATTATTATCTGTTAATTATAGATTTTAAGTATTGTTATTGTTGAAAGCTTTATCATATTCAAAACCGCTTCAGTCGCCAGCAATAGAGTGTAGAGAATTATAAGGTAACATTATTACACATTTTATGATAAGTACTGCGGCCGTGATAGTAACCTGAGTTCAACATAAGACTTTGCTTCAGTCATAGATAATTTTTTCCTGGACGATGCAAAATTTCGCAGGACTATCGGGATAATTCAAGGAATTTTGCGAAAGTATAGGGGAAAATTATCATGACCCTACTTTCATCCTCGTTTGCAACGAGGATGTATTTTTCTGTGCATTTTCAATGCAATTTTGGTTTGATATTATGTATCTGTCTCCGGACATGCAGTAAAATTAATTTTTTGTATTGGACATTACAAATGTTTAATGAAAACCCGTCCTCGTTGCAACCTAAAATCCGTAGGTTATGAACAAAAAGAGCTGCAAAACTCTTATTGCTAAGAGTATGCAGCAATGGTATTTTCACCTATATTGGTGATGCTAACAA
>WGGC01000019.1 GCA_015491905.1 Bacteroidales bacterium
ACGGTAGCAGCAGGATTGCCTGAAGATAAGATTAAAGAGCCGTTGCCATTGGCATCGGATTTAATAACCAACCCTGAATTTCCTGCATTATTGGTTAAACTACCGGAAACTGTCAGGTGGGAATTTGCGTTAATGGTCCAAACACCCGATGCGGGGATGGCAACATCATTGCCAAAAGTAACCGTTCCGCTGGTTCTGGCCACCAGTAAAATTTTTAATGCGTTGGTCGTCCCGGCTGTTGTCTGGTCAAAATTTAGGCTAATGTTACCCGTCCCATAAATTTCCATTTGGGATGTGCTACTGCCTGTAAATTCACCCGTTCCGGAAATATCGGAACTTACTCCTGCCGTTCCCAATGTTAACTTTCTTCCGTTCAGGTCTATTTTATCCGTTGCATTGGCAAAACTCAGGGCATGTCCTCCCTGCGGCCCGCCGCATACAATGTCCACATCGACCAATTGTAAAGTTGTTGCACTTCCTCCCACTTCGCCCACAACAATATAATCAATGTTATAAGTGGTAGCATTTGTAGCCTGTACCGTCTGGGTTGTTTGTCCGTTAAAAAAGATGGCCCGGCTGTTGGCATTGAACGTTGAATTTTGACCAAAAACAAGGTTTCCTTTTAATTTTAAATCGCCGCCTGTGTTATCAGACAATGACAGCGTACCGTTTATCGTAACATTTCCGTTGACCACCAGCGGCTTTGTCATATCATCAGAGGAGTAATTCATATATAAAGCCGAAACTGTATCAATTGTCAGGTTACCAGCAATATCCCGCTCAGTACCCGTTCCGCTATTAGCACCTAAATTGACGGAAGTGCTATTCGTAATCAGGACATTGTACGGGTAACCCGCCCCGGAAGTGGCGCTCCATTCCAGAGACCTGCCATAAGTGCCTCCGGTATTGTAAATTAAAGTAGAGCCCGTACCATAAGCAGGTGCATTTCCGGTAACATACCCCCCCGAATTAATGGTTAAAGTACCGTTAATTGTTGAACTGCTACCAAAATCCACACCACCGGCCATTGTTATATTGTTAAAAGCCACCGTTCCGGATACTGTTCCGGCTCCTGCGAAAGATACTGTACCTGTTGCGGTAGTAAATGTTCCAATGTTTGTTAATGTACCTCCCGAAGAAATAGTAACAGTGTAATTATTTAAATTTAGGGTACCGTGGTTTAGTATATCAAGGTTTTTTACACTAACATTTCCATCAAGATTAATTGAATTGTAAATACCTACATTGGCATTGTTTGGTATTTCACTATTATTCCATACAGAGGTTGAAGACCAGTTTCCATCTGCAACAGTATATTTTCCGACAGAAATATAAGATGTTGCATTTAATGTTGAAGAATTCTCTGCCCAAGCATCACTACCAAAAGAATAAGAAGTTGTTCCACTTTTGACAAACCTATATGCATAATAATACTTTCCTGGAGCATCAATACTAATAGACGCTTTACATCTTTTATTATCCCCACTCCCATTCTCGAAATAAGGTAAGTTAACCCAAGTCCAACCTGTACCGTCTGTAGTTAATCCATATCCAAAGGAAGAAGAGGTCCAATCACCTTCGCCCCACTCAACAGAAACTGTAAATGGAGTGTTTATATCTGTCGTAATATTCTGGTCTGATTGCTCCGTGCTATATCTATGTCCCCAAGGATTAGCATTAGCATATAAACCTATCACAAACAATAAACTTAAAATGTAGTACTTTTTCATAATAATTAATTTTTAAGTTATTAATATTCAAAAATAGCCTGTTTTTTTAAAAAATGCAATCCTTTCATATAATTTCTTACCGTTATAACGAAATAATACTGGAAAGATAACAGGTTAAAACAAACGTTTGCATTAGGTATTCAACACCTCTTTTCGCTTTAAAAAACTTCCTGGTTTTCAGGCGTCAGACACCTGCCTGGGAAAAGAGGATAAAAATAAATACCTATACAACCATTACCTTACATACCGGGAGAAATGCCATCACATATTACGTTTTTTTGTCTGGTAAGAAAGGAGAATTTCACTCCAAACCTCTCACTCCTGCCCATCTGTTCAATCGGGAAACCGTACGTGATAGTCTCAACTCATACGGCTCTTGTTATACAAAAGCACTTAATTGATAGACAAACCATACCGGTGATAAAACAAGTAAGGATATTGTTCCAGAACTCATGCTAACAATAGCTTGAATACATTGTGTATAGAGAAATTGATATTGAAACCATATTATCCTTATTATAAAAAATATTTTAGTTTCGCCAAAGTCAGCCACAGGTATGGCTAACGCATAAAACTTACGTAGGTGGGGAAACTTTGGTGGGTCATCAACCACTTAAACTAACTACACCATTTTCTTCTTATTTACAGCTAATTGTGCCATGCAATACAACCATTGATAGCGTGTAGTTGCAGTTAGTTATTTCTATTAATCAGGTTTACAATTACTTTTATCATTGTTTCTTTTTCTTCCGGTTTGCTTACTGCTATCATTAATGTTAATGCGACCAATGCATTGTCTGCAATTCGTTTATTACCGGTTTCTGTAAAAAGCAATTTATTCTTTTCAAGAAAATACAAAAACAAGAATGCAGCTATTCTTTTGTTTCCATTTGTAAACGAATGGTTCTTTACAATGAAGTATAATAAATTCGCTGCTTTTTCTTCTACACTTGGGTATAAATCAACACCTTCAAATGTTTGATAAATTGTTGATATTGAACTTTTAAAAGAATTATCTTTTTCGTTCCCAAATAATTCACTATTACCGAAAGTTTCTTTAACCAATTTGATTTGTTTTATCGCTTCTTCGTAGGTCAATTGATAAATCTCTTTCCCTGAAGTATCTTCAATTTTTAATGTCTGATAATCGTATTGGTCAAGGATTTAGAGGGCATAAGAATAGTCCGATATGATTTTTAAGAGTCCTGTACCTTCATCACTGGTTAACTGTTTATATTCGATAGTTGTCCCCAATATTTTTATGGATTCTTTTAATTCATTGAGTTGCTCTGCTTGTTTTTGTAATCTTTGTTGGTTTATAGCATAACCTTTTATAAGGTAATCTTTTAAAACCTGATTTGCCCATATTCTAAACTGTGTACCATGTTTTGATTTTATTCTATATCCAACAGAAATAATTATATCAACATTAAAAAATCAATATTTCTAACAATTTTTATTTTTCCTTCTTTTTGAACTGTTGCATATTTTGCAACAGTTGAACTTTTTTCTAATTCTCCTTCTTTAAATATATTATTTATATATCTGGAATTTAATGATTTATCTCTTTCAAAAGTTTTGATATTTGGTTTAGGTTAAGACAAACGGTTTCTTTTTCAAGTTTGACTTCTATTGAAGTTTTTCCTTCATTAGTTTTATATATTTTAATATCAGACTTATCCATTTACCAAAAATATTTTACTTTTTCATATCTGGGAATTTTTTATTCTAATGCACTACAACTGTTTAAAGTATAGCAGGCAAGGGGCGCTTAACCCCAAGTCTCTCATACCTGGCCATCCGGTCAGGACGGTATTCAATATAACCGTTTTTGCAAATTGCAGACTGTAATTCAACATATTATAATAATCATGCCACTATTTAATTTGATTTATTTTTTCTATAACGTTTTTTAGCTCTTTCAATTGTAGCTTTTCTATATTCCGGGTCGTTATGGTAACGGTTTCTTGACCGTTCCAAAGTTTTGTTTCTATATTCCGGGTCATTTTGATATCGCTCACGGTACATTGCTTTCTTCTGCTCCCTAAAACTTGGATCGTTAGCATATTTCTCGTTTAGTTTTTTTAAGGTCTTTTCGTTTCTATTTCTTTTAGTACTCTTCATTTTAATGCCCTTTTTCTGTTTTGTATTTTGTTTATTTTAATAATTTTAAAAAAACCTGAGGTGAACTAAGTATGAGTCAAATTTAATATAACTATCCAATCCGTTAGTCCTCAATCTTCTCTTTCTTGTTGAATTAACATAAAATATATTTCTAGATCTAAAAAAGGCTTTAATGTTATTCAACATTTTATTCATCTTAATAACAAAGATATTAAAAGTTATTCGAATTTTATAAGCATCGAAATTTAAAAATAACCATTTGATATTGTGGATATCTATTCTGAAAACATTATCGTAAACAACAGACTTGTAATCGACAATAATAAAAACGTAATTAAACGATATTTTAAGAATTTATCGACTAAGCATCCCGATTCTTTCTTAGTAACCTGAGTTTGACACAAGACTTTTTACCAAATGAATTCATTAAAGAAACCTTACGAATTAATGAAAGCATTCTTAAAAACCTAAAGAAAAACTTAACAAAGATTGAATCTGAAATTGAAAAGGTTATTAAGACAAGAGAGGACTTTCATCTTAATATTTTTAGGCCTTTTAAAAGCCAATTAAAAAACACACAACCTAATTTTGTTTCAAAAAAACAGTAAATCATAAATACTGCCAAAATCCAATTGACGAAGAAAAAACCGAATACCCGGATTTGTTAATTATTTCATCATTTACAGTTATGGGTTCAGCTCCATAACATCGCACATAATATACATAAATAAATTCAATCCAACCTGTCCAAATAAATAAACAACCAACCAGACCTTAAAATGTAACTTTATTTTCTATTACAGAAACAACACCCAATATTAAAAGAAAAAACCAAGCAAACCTGGTATTAAAGCAGCCTGGTAAATATAATTAGAAATGCAATAATTTCTGTGAATGGTTTCCTTTTTATTGTTACTCCCAATCTAATAAACGTTGTTCGCCTTCGAGGCTTCTTACCGTTTTTGCATCGTAAGTAATTTCTAAAACACCTTTGTAGTTTCCGTCATTATCACGTACAGCGAAATACTGAATGTAAACAAATTTATCTCGAAAGTTTATCCAGAAATTAGCTTCGTTGCATTCTCCTTTTTTGAAAGCATTAATTATTTTTTCTACAATATGAACGCTTTTTGGCGGTAGATTATCGTGTTCTTTTTGCTATTTGTACGCTACAAAATAATATTCATCATTTGTGTTATAATGTTGAACAAAATCGTTTAAGGTCAATGGTTTTTTATTCCTTATATAGGATTTAAGCAGAGAAATATTGAGTCCGACTTCCTCCGTAATATACTTATATAAATCTACTGGATTTATTCCATAATAGTCACTTGCTCCCATCCCATATTCGAAAACTACAACAGGATGAGACTTTTTAAGTAATCTTTTTGCACCTTTAAGCACATCATATTCTCCACCTTCTACATCAATTTTAATA
>WGGC01000020.1 GCA_015491905.1 Bacteroidales bacterium
GGTCAAGACCCTCTTTTTGCAAGGCATCGGACAGCAAGTTATAAAAAGCAAATTTCTCCAGGTTCTTAAAGAAATAACCCAGGCTCTGCAAATCATTTTCCCGCTCAAGCCGATCGGTTTCCTCCTGTGTTCCCGAAAAGGTCTGCCGGAAAGTAAACAGTTTCTTAAACATACGGCTGGCGGCACCGGAGGCAGGAACAAACTTCAAAATCTCGTAATCCGCTTTATTTTCACCAAAAAAAACTTTTAGCTCTTCAACTTCATTTTCGTCAAACGAAAGCAGACCGTTTCCGGGAACAGCCGGAGCGGCAAGGCGGATAAATGGAAAGCCCGTTTTAAAGTGTTCCATCTGTTTTGCGACTATTTCAGGAGCTATACCTTTGGCTTTTATCTGTTGAAGGTTTTTTTCGGTAAACATCAATTATTTATTTTGGTTTATCCAACAAAAATACAGAAATTGTCTTCTTTAGAGCGGCAGGCAGAGAAAATATTGTTTCTCTTCAAGCTTTTATTGAAGATTGGATGAACCCGGGAGACTATCATGATGTATGCAGTGCATGTTCGGTAAAGATGTTTAATTGTTGATTTCTCTCAAATTCCTTTTTTGTTAATTTGGCTTTATAGTTTTCCCAGTCTTTAATCTTTATATCTGCAATCCCTAATTGTAATTCATCGAAATTGGTATGAGAAATTATTTCATGCAAATTAATTCTCATTAGCAAATCTTTAGTTATCATTCTTTTAGCATCTTTAAATGCAATTGATTGAATAAATTCCTGTGTTCCCTCTTTGTTCAACAGAAACCTTGTTATCTCCGCTTCAATTAATGTATCAAAACCAATAAAGTAACAAGTATCATCAAGCATGGCCGGCTTGTTAATAATTGGCTTAACAAGGGAAAATGTGGTTGTCTTATACATTCCCGCAATGGCCACTTTGTAGGGTTTAAATGAATAATCTCCAATCCCAAAAATTGAGAAAACAGGTTTCCCTTTATAAATACTTGATTTTCTTTTGTTAAAATACTCAATATTATTGAAAAGATAATAATAAGTCTTAGGATATAGTTCTCTTATATATTTAGTTTCCTGTCCTACCTTTTTCTGAGTAATGATGGTATATTTTCTGGAGTTATCAATTACAGCCCCTTTTAAATCAGAGCTTTTTAATAATGCAAAAACCAAATCTTTTTCTATTTCGACAGTTTCTTTATTATTATTAAAATATTGACCGTTAATATTTTCCAACTCCATTATTTTGGAAGCATCGTGTTTTACCCCTTGTCTCCAGACAAAAGGAAATTCTCCATCCAAATCTTCGGACTTTAGGTACAAGTCAATGTTTGCAACAAATTTATTATTAACCCAGCCATATTCCCTAATTAAACGTTTTGTGTAAATATTATATTCACTAATTGACATGCCCGGCCTTTTGTTTAGGGCACACAATAATAAACAGGCATTTACGGAAACATTAAATTCTATTTTCGCATCAATATCAAATTGTTTAATGTTCGAAATTCGATATTTTATTTTATTTTGTTCCAGAAGAATATTTTTTGATACCGAATTTTTAACAAGAAAAGCAAAATTTCCATCTGATTTTGAGAATGTTGATATTAACTTAACGGAAATATACTCCCCAATATCAAAATTTCCTTTTCCTGTAATTGCATCAAGTCCGTTATGGTTTTTAAAATTTGATTTTACGGGTAAATTATCAGAGCCGAGAGAAGACAATTTTGAATTTGTTACCCAGGGTGGATTTCCAATGACCAATATTTTTTGGTCTTTGTGTTTCTCTGAAATTTTCTTAAAATCAAAGTCAAAAACATTGTAATGGTAAATATGTATTTCCGGCAGATGAGAATTTTTACTTTTCAAATAGTAGTCCAAAATGGCAAATTTCGTTTCCCATACGTAAGGTTTGTAAATTTCAACGCCATAGATAAACTTAACATCATCAAATGTGTGAAGGCATGAAAGAATAAAATTTCCTTTTCCACAGGTAGGTTCAATAATAATCTCAGGTGCTGTATTCTGATTTTTTAAAAGATGACAAACCTTATCACTTAAATTTCTATTTGTCTGAAAATCACCATACTCGGCTCTGTCAGGTTCGTTTACAACAGCTCTTTCATTTGACACGGTATCAATTAATTCCTTTAATTCTGATGGCGTTTCAAAAAAGAAATTTATTCCGCAAATTGATTCTATCTCCGAATTAAAATCCTCAACAGATAAACTGATTGAATTTTCAAAAAAATCAATTACAGAAGGAGTAATATTTGCTTCAAAAACTTTCATGCTAATGATTCACTTTGTCGATAATTTTGGTAATCCCATCCACTTTTTCAGAAAGTGCTACAACTCTTCCGTATTGTAACCTCCATTGCAAAGCGTTGGATATGGTCAGATAGCCTAATTTGGGAGGGCTCAGCAAAATTTGCTTTGCTATTTGGGTTAGGATAATATCATCTGCAGGGATGTTTTTATCAGTGAGATAAGCTATTATATCCTCTTCGTTTGCCCCATCATCCATCATTTCAATCAGCCTGAAAGTTGTTGTGTAATCTGCCGTTCTTTCCTTGTCAATAAACGAGCAGCTCTTGAAATCTAACAGGGCTGTTTCACTTTCCTGGTTATCTGTCTTTTCATAAACAAAGACGAGAAGGTTATATCCCAGCCCGTATATTTTTTGTTTAGCATCTTTAAAAGGGCTTGAAGATTGGGGTTGTTTTATTGAAGTTACTTTAATATCAGTATTTATTTCCGGTGCCGGCAAATCAACTCCCCTTGCAGAGTTCCCATTATCAACAATATAATTTTCATTCAGGAAGTTTTTGAATTTATGTTCGATATAAGTTCCAACAGCCTTTCCGTCAGTTACACCATATAACTCTTTGTTTTTGTACATGGTTTCCTGTTTGCAAAATTCATTTGCTGAATTTATTAAATCTTTTATTGTCAGGTTTTTCTTGTTCACTTGTCATCCTTATTTTAAAATACAAATTTACATATAATCAGTGAATTTTTTTATTGAACACCAACAACGCATATTGTATTACCCCAACGCGTGCAGCTAGGGAGCATTTCGCATTGGGATGTTTTAATTTTCAGTGCATGTCCGCCCCTGACTTCCCATCCCGGTAACTCTCCACCGTTCGTTTCAGCCCTTCTTCCAATCCAATTGCCGGAGAATAGCCAAAATGATCTTTTAGCTTCTGAATGCTGAAATGGTAGTCTTTCCCACCATTATTGATACGGTAAGGCGTTAAAAAAGGCTCTGGTTTCAGCCGCA
>WGGC01000021.1 GCA_015491905.1 Bacteroidales bacterium
ACCGTCTTATTTATTTTTATTGCCTTTTTAATGATGTTTGTAAGGGATGTTGCCTATATGTACAGAATTATAATTTTAACTGATAAAAAAATTTCATGGCGTCAGGCATTTAATATTATCATGCTTTGGGAGTTCAGTTCTGCTATTTCTCCTTCTGTAGTTGGTGGTACAGCTCCTGCAATATTTTTTTTATACAAAGAAGGCTTGTCGGTAGGTAAAAGTACTGCTGTTGTTTTAACAGCAATTTTTCTTGATGAGATTTTTTTTATTGTTTCCGTTCCTCTTGTTTATTTGTTCTATGGTAAAAATATTTTTCCTCCCGGTTCTAACAATTATCATGAACTGATTATGGGATTTTATCTCGGTTATGGGATTATATTGGTTTATACTCTTTTTTTAGCATATGCGCTTTTTATTAATCCATACCTTTTTAAAAAATTAATATCATGGATTTTTCTTATTCCTTTTTTAAGAAAATGGCGGTTGAGTACCAGAAAATATGCTAATCAACTAATTCAGACCTCTAAAATTATTAAAGGAAAACCTGCCGGGTATTGGATAAAAAGCATGTTAGCTACTATTTTTTCATGGACAGGGCGTTACTGGGTGGTTAATTTTTTATTAATGGCTTTTTTTGTTCAGACTTATAACTTTTATGATCAGTTTTTGATTTATGGCCGGCAATTAACAATGTGGATTATTTTATTAATTAGTCCTACACCCGGTGGCAGTGGAATTGCTGAATATATATTTACAGATTTTCTAAGAGATTTTATTCCCAATGCATCATGGGGGATCACTCTTGCAATATTTTGGAGGTTAATATCTTATTATCCTTATTTATTTATCGGGGTTATTATTTTACCGGTTTGGATTAAAAAAGTATATCAAAAAAGTAAGAAATATAAAAGAATTGATTGATTTCAATCGTTTGTATCACGACTTTATATGAAAAGCCTAAATTATTAATCATTTAGGATACTCTAAACATCTATTATTTAAATAATACAGTCTTTTTTGCGTAAATTTGTAATTCTAAAAAATAAAAAAAATGGCAACAAAAATTTCAGAAAAAATTAAACCGGGAGTTGTTACGGGAGATGACATGCAGTATATTTTTAAAATTGCAAAAGAGAATAAATTTGCAATTCCTGCTGTAAATGTTGTAGGCTCTAACTCTATAAATGCTGCTCTTGAAGCTGCTAGAGCTGTCAACTCTCCAATTATAATCCAGTTTTCTAATGGTGGTGGATCTTTTTATGCTGGCAAAGCTATTTCAAATGAAAATGAAGCTGCTGCTATAGCCGGGTCTATTGCGGGTGCGCATCATGTTCACCTGATGGCTGAAAAATATGGAATACCAGTTATTCTTCATACAGATCATTGTGCAAAAAAATTGATTCCCTGGATAGAAGGTTTGCTCGATGCAGGAGAAAAATATTATGAAGCTAATGGGAAACCATTATTTAGCTCTCATATGCTTGATTTATCTGTAGAACCACTCGAAGAAAATCTGGAAATTTCTAAAAAATTCCTTTCAAGAATGAAAAAAATGGGAATGACATTGGAAATAGAATTAGGAATTACAGGAGGAGAAGAAGATGGTGTTGACCATTCAGGTATTGATAATTCAAAACTTTATACACAACCAGAAGAAGTTGCCCATGCTTACCAGGAGCTTATGTCTGTAAGCCCCAGGTTCACTATTGCAGCAGCTTTTGGTAATGTTCATGGTGTTTACAAACCTGGAAATGTAAAATTAGAACCTGTTATTTTGCATAACTCTCAGGAATACATTCAAAAGAAATTTAATACCGGCCCTAATCCTGTTAACTTTGTTTTTCATGGTGGTTCGGGTTCTGAACCTGAAAAAATTAAAGAAGCTGTTTCCTACGGAGTTGTAAAAATGAATATTGACACAGATACACAATGGGCTTTTTGGGACGGAGTGAGAGGTTATGAAGCGAAATATCATGATTATCTTCAGGGTCAGATTGGAAATCCTGATGGAAATGATGTTCCCAATAAAAAATATTATGATCCCAGAAAATGGTTAAGAGCAGGTGAAGAATCTATGAGAGACCGGCTACAAAAAGCATTTGAAGATTTAAATTGTATTGATAGATACTAATAAGGAAATTATTAATTAAATTTGGGGAGATATTTTTATCTCCCTTTTTTAATTATGATAAATTATGATGTAAATACATTATTGGCTTTTGGCGAAACATTCTCAGAAGAAAAAGGTGAATTTCATCAATGGCTATTGAATAATGGTTTTCCTGAATTGGCAGCATTGAGTAGTGCAATCAGAGGCAGCTATGAGGCACGAGATTGGCTGTTGAAGCATAATTTCCCTGAATTGGCAGCCCTCGATGGAGCTATAGATAACCAGCACCAGGCATATATGTGGTTAAAGAAGTTTAACTTCGATTTTTTAATCATTTTTGCTGATGCTGTAAATGAAAAGGAAGCAGCGTTAAAATGGTTTAAAGAAAAAGATTTGGAAATTTTCTTATTACTTGCCAATAAAATACGTCATTTTAGAAATAATCAATCTTATAATTATCATAAGTTACATTTTTAATATAACTATAAAAAATTAGTGTATAAAGAAACTATGCTATTGATTTCCTCGTATAATTAGAAAAAGGAAAAGAAATGGCAACTAATTTAATAGAATATCTCTTAAAACGGAATAATATAGAAGATGATTCATATATTCCTGAAGGTCCTTTTATTACTATTTCAAGAGAAACAGGATGTAATGCCACTGAAATCGCCAAGAGCTTAGTTAAAAGTTTTAGAAAAAGAGGTCAGCAGTGGCATTTTATAAATAAAGAAATTTTGGATGAGTCTGCAAGAATGCTTCAGATAGACAGGAATAAACTAGAGCACGATTTTATTATTGAAAGTGGAAACGCTATGGATGATGTAATAAAGGCTTTAATATTGCGACATTTTAAAAATGATAAAAAAATCAGAGATACAATAGCAAATATTGTCCAGTATGAAGCCGGAAAAGGAAATGTAATAATTATTGGCAGGGCATCCTCAGTAAGTACTAGGAATATAAGAAATGGCCTTCATGTAAGGCTGGTAGCGCCACTTGACTGGAGGGTTAATGAAATAGTTAAAAGAAAACCTCTTTCATATAATCAGGCCTTAGAATTTATAATTGAAAATGATCTAAGAAGAAAAAAACTTTTGGAAGACTTTGCTCAAAAAAAGTTTGATGCAATTCCTTTTGATTTGATTATAAACCGACAAGTGTTTAATGTTAAACAAACCACCGATTTAATATTAAATACTATGGAAATAAAAGGAATTTTATAATATTTATTTCCAGGCTTTGGCAATTAATCCGGTTCCTGTTTTATGATTCTTTTTGACATCTAAAAAGTTAAGTGCCAATGAAAATGGAGAAATAAGTGTATAATAAATAGGAAGCAGGACAAAAAATAAATTGCTTTTATTTAACATGATTATAGGGTATTTCATACTTAATTTCCAGCTTAATTTACCCGGAGGACCATACTGGTAAGAAACTTCTGTTTTTGAGAATCCTGCCTTTTTCATTTTAGCCGTTATATCTTCAATACTATAACCATCGCGCACATGCTCATCAATAAATGAGTGTGTAACACCTTCCTCATGTTCATGTTCATGAACATCTGAACCCCCCTTATCAGATGGTGTAGATATTAATAACATTCCTCCTTTCTTCAATGCTTTATAAAAATTATTTAAAACCTTCTGATCTTCCTCAATATGTTCCATAACATCTACACATAAAATTAAATCATATTTATTGGTTTCTTCTAATTTTGTTAAATCCTTTTTTTCAAAATTAACATGAGTAAAATTTATTTTTTTAAAAAAAGTATTACAGTCTTCTACTTGTTCTGGCTTAACATCTAAACCTTTAATATTCCAGTTTTTATGATTTTTCCCCATCCAAAAATCATACTGTCCGAATCCTGAACCTGCATCCAGAACATTTATTTCATCGTTACCTTCTTTTTTCCATTGCTTTAGAGCCTTTCTAACATGCCAGGATCTTAATAATAATACATCCAGCATTCTGTAAAATAGTTTTCTTGAAGATGGAGAAGAATTAAAAACTACTCCTAATTTTCTCTTTATCGGGTCGTATTGCATAAAAAATAAAAATTAATGATCATTTTTTAATAACTCATCAATATGATCTATATAATCTAAAGAGTCATCTTCAAAAAATTGAAGTTCGGGAACAACTCTCATTTGATGCCGGATTCTATTACCAAGTTTACCACGGATTTCTTTTTTATGCTTATTAATAGTTTTTAGTACTCCTGCTTTATCTTTGGTGGCAAATATGCTTAAATAAACTCTGGCTATACTTAAATCGGGAGTTATATTAACTTTTGTTACGGTTACCATTGTTCTCCCTATTATGGCACCGGCATCTGTCTGAAAAATTTCTCCAAGATCTCTTTGAAGTAATTTTTGAACCTTATGTAGTCTTTTGCTTTCCATGCGGCAAAGGTATTGAAAATATAAAAGTCTATTTACAATGAATATAAGATTGATAAATAGTAATTATTTTATCTTTTTGTGAACAAATAATTCTTATTTTTTCAATTACTTTTGTAATTAAAAATTAATGTTTTGATTAAAAGGCAACAAGTTAAAGAACAAACTAGTAAATGGGCAGGAGATTTAATATCAATTAGAAGATATTTGCATGCGCACCCTGAATTGAGTTTTAAAGAGGAGAATACAGCTCAATATATATCATCTTTATTAGATGAATGGGGAATTAGCTATACTAAGGGTATTGCGGGTCATGGGATTTCCGGGCTTATAAAAGGTAAAAATCATCATAAAAAAGTAGTTGCTCTGCGTGCAGACATAGATGCATTACCTATTTATGAGAAAAATAACATATCGTATAAGTCAAAAAATAAAGGTATTATGCATGCATGCGGCCATGATGTGCATACTACTTGTTTGTTAGGTACAATAAAATTTTTGAACCTTAATAAAGATAATTTTGAAGGGTCCGTAAAGTTTATTTTTCAGCCCGCTGAAGAAAAACTTCCTGGTGGAGCCATTCAAATGATAAAAGCAGGTATTTTAAAAAACCCGGTTCCTGATGTTATGATAGGACAACACGTTTTCCCTGATTTGGAAGTTGGAAAAGTTGGTTTTAGAGCGGGTATGTATATGGCTTCTGCCGATGAAATAAATCTTTATATCAGAGGAAAAGGCGGGCATGCTGCTATGCCTGAAAAAATTGATGATACAGTTTTGGGTATGGCAGAGATAATATCTTCTTTACAAAAGATTGTTAGCAGAAAAGCTCCTCCTTCTGTACCTACTGTTTTGTCTTTTGGAAAAGTTGTTGCCAATGGTGCGCATAATGTTATTCCTTCCGAAGTAATTGTACAAGGAACCTTCCGTACTTTTGATGAAATATGGAGAAAAAAAGCCCATTATTTAATATCAAAAATGGCAAAAGATGTTGCAGACTCTCAAGGATTGGAATGCGATGTGATAATTGATAAAGGATATCCGTTTTTAAAAAATGATTCATTAGTAACTCAAGTTGTACGTAATGCAGCCGAAGAGTACTTAGGTAAAGACAATGTAGTAGAGTTACCAATTAGAATGACGGCTGAGGATTTTGCAAGTTTCGCTCAATTAATACCTTCTGCCTTTTACCGGTTAGGAACGGCTAATAAAGATAAAGGAATTGTAAATGGATTACATACCCCTAATTTTAATGTTGATGAAAAAAGTATTGAAATTGGAACCGGGCTTATGATTTGGAATACTTTGAAACTATTGTTAATATAAACCGACTTGAATATGATTGTTGAAGGAAAATATTACAAAACTGTTTGGATGGAGGGTAATTCTGTAATGATGATAAATCAGAACCTGTTACCTTTTACTTTTGAAATACATGAATGTAAAACTTATTGGGAAACATGTATGGCAATAACAGATATGACTGTGCGTGGAGCAGGGGCAATAGGAGCTGCTGCAGGTTTTGCTATGGCGCAAGCATTTTTGGAATTACAAACTTTTGATAAGGCAGTAAGGCTTAGGGAAGCCCGGCAGGATATCGAAAATACACGTCCTACTGCACGAAATCTTTTTTATGCTGTTGAAAAAGTATATCAGGCCGGATTAGAATCGCCTGATAATGCAGTACGCGCCGCCAATAGTATTGCCACTGAAGATGAGGAGTCTTCCAGAGCCATTGGTAAATGGGGAGCGTCTTTAATTGGTGCTAAATCAAATATTTTAACACATTGTAATGCCGGGTGGTTAGCATTTGTCGACTATGGTACAGCACTGGCTCCTGTTTATTATGCTGCTGAAAATAATAAACAGGTTTTCGTTTATGTTGACGAAACTCGCCCGAGAGGCCAGGGAGGACGTCTTACCGCATGGGAGCTGTACCAAAATAAAATCCCACATGTAATTATTCCGGATAATGCCGCCGCATCTTTAATGAAAGAAGGAAAAATTGATATGGTGATTGTTGGTGCTGACAGAATTGCTGCAAATGGCGATGTTGCTAATAAAATTGGTACACTTGGAAGAGCTATTCTTGCTAAAAAATATAAAATCCCATTTTATATCGCGGCACCTTCATCTACATTTGATTTAAGTTGTAAATCAGGTAATGATATCCCTATTGAAAAACGTTCGCAGGATGAGGTTCTATATCAAACAGGCCCTGATGCCAATGGCAATATGGTTAAGATTAGAGTTTGTTCTCCCGGTTCGCAAGCATATAATCCGGCTTTCGACGTAACAGATGCGGCATTAATAACGGGAATAATTACAGAAAAGGGAATTGTAAAACCGAATATTACTTCTATATCTCAGCTTTTTAAAAAAAGTGAATAGATGTAAATACTGAAATTACAGCATTTCATTGGCCAGATTGGCGAGTTCTGAACGTTCTCCTTTTTCTAAACGAATGTTAGCATATATAGGGCTGTTTTTTATTCTGTCAATTAATACGGATAGTCCGTTGGATTGAGAATCAAGATAGGGAGTGTCAATTTGATAAATATCTCCCGTGAAAATAATTTTGGTATTTTCTCCGGCACGTGTAATAATTGTCTTGACCTCATGAGGGGTTAAATTCTGAGCTTCATCAATAATAAAGATAACATTGGAAATACTTCTTCCTCGTATATAAGTTAAGGGAGTAATGAGTAATTTTTCATTATCTAAAGCTTCATTTATTCTATGAAACTCTTTATCCTGCTCCCCAAATTGATTTTGAATATAGCGCATATTATCCCATAAAGGTTCCATATATGGGTTTATTTTCGACTTTATGTCACCGGGTAAAAACCCAATATCTTTATTGCTTAGGGGAACTATAGGCCTTGCCAGATAAATCTGCTTGTAGTTTCTCCGCTGCTCCCATGCTCCGGCGAGTGAAAGTAATGTTTTCCCTGTGCCGGCAACGCCTTGTAATGTTACCAATTTGATTTCCGGATTTAAAATTGCATGCAAAGCAAAAACCTGTTCGGCATTACGCGGTAAAATTCTTGAGATAGGCTTTTTCATAACTCTTTCAATACGATTTGTTGTTGGATTGTAAAATGCAAGCCCAGAAGCTTTATCACTTTTTAAAATAAAATATTGATTGGGGACAGGCTTTTCAATGTTTAGTTCTTCCAACTCAAAAAACCCTTCTGCATATAGTTTTTCTATTAATTTATGACCAATTTTGGAAATAACTTGTTTACCAGTATATAAACTATCAATGTTTTTTATTTTTCCTGTCTCGAAATCTTCCGCTTGAAGGTTTAATGATTTGGCTTTCAATCGAAGGTTAATGTCTTTACTTACTAAAATCACTTTTTTGTCTAAATGATCTTCTTTTAATTTTAATGCAGCGTTTAAAATACGATGATCAGGTTTGTCTTCTCCAAATACTCCACGGGCATCTTTTTTGCTTTTTTCATTCATAATTACTCTAAACCGTCCTTTTTCAGGTCCATTTAATCTTCTCCATTGTGTCATTGTTGTTTTTCCTGAAATAGAATCCAAAAAACGAATAAATTCCCTAGCCTCAAAATTTTTAGTGTCGTTTCCCTTTTTAAAATTGTCTAGCTCTTCCAGTACTGTAATGGGTATGGCAACATCATTATCATCAAAATTATTTATTGCATTATGATTATATAAAATAACGGACGTGTCCAAAACGAAAATTTTCTTTTGAATAGCTTTTGCTTTTGTCATTATGAAGGTGATTTTGTAAAAATATTATGCTAAAGTTACAGGCAAAATATGTTAATTCAGAATTAATTATTTAAAAGTTGCAAACAGCATTTAGTTAAAACTAATGATATTACTTTGAATTTAGTAACTTTATTTAAAACTTTATTTGCTTTTCATTACCTTTGTGAAGTATGGAAACCCAGTTATTATATCAAATCGGATTAACACTTATTCCTGGTATTGGAGACGTTAATGGAAAAAAACTGATTCATTCATTTGGCAGTGCTGAAAATATTTTTCGTGCCAACAAAAAAGACTTATTATCTGTACCCGGAATGGGGCAGCATACAGTTCAAAAAATACTTAGTCAAAAGGTTCTGGATAGGGCAGAAAAAGAAATTATGTACATTGAAAAAAACAGAATCCAACCTTTGTTCTTTACCAACGAAAATTACCCACAACGACTATTGAACACCTTTGATCACCCTTTAATGTTATACTACAAAGGAAATACCGACCTTAATCATTCTCGAATTATTGCTTTTGTTGGAACCCGTCGAGCAACAGAATATGGTAAAACCCTATGTAGGGAGCTTCTGGATGGACTTGTGGATAAGGATATTTTGATGGTGAGTGGCCTTGCTTATGGAATTGATGGATGTGCTCATCAAAAATCTTTGGATATGGATATTCCTACTGTTGGAGTTTTAGGTCATGGCTTGGATAGAATATATCCTGCTCAACACAAGAAAATGGCAAATGCCATGTTGGAAAATGGAGGATTATTAACAGAATTTTTATCAGGAACAAATCCAGACAGAGAAAATTTTCCAAAACGTAACCGTATTGTTGCCGGAATGTGTGATGCCCTTGTTGTGGTAGAATCAGGTAAAAAGGGTGGAGCCTTAATAACCGCCGAATTAGCTAATTCATATAGCAGAGATGTGTTTGCCCTTCCGGGAAAAGTTATTGATAAATATTCTGAAGGATGTAATTATTTGATAAAAATTAATAAGGCTAATTTAATTCAATCTGCTGATGATATCGCTTATATTATGGGTTGGGATAATAAAGTATTAAAACAAATTAAACAACCTGAATTGTTTCGTACTCTTTCGTCAGAAGAACAAATTTTAATGAAATTACTTACAGAACTTGGCACTGTTAGTATTGATAAACTGATAATCCGATCAGAATTAAATCCTTCTAAAGTGGCAGCTGCATTACTCAATATGGAGTTTAATGGCTGGGTTCAAAGCTTACCGGGTAAGCAATACAAAGCATTGTAATAACTATTTATAAAAGTTTTTTGCTTTTATATTATGAAACGTCCATAATTGAATAATTATTAAGTCACGTATAAAAATATAATAATAAGAAGAATATATTTTAAGTAATTATTCTGATGAATATAAAATAATAAAAACAAAATATATATACTGTAATTCAATATTTTAAATTCAGTACTTTTGCAATATTATTTTGAAATTGCCAAATTATAGTTGTTTTACTGAAAATAATTATTTCAATGTACAAATTGAAATTTTATATATAACGATAATTTAGTTGTTAAAATAATTTTATTATGGAAAATATTAAAGTTGAAAAAAAACTATCACCCGAAGTCTTGAAAAAAAGGGGCGTTTTTGATTGGCCAATATGGGAAAAAGAAATATCAAAATTTCCCTGGGTTTATACTCAGAAAGAGGAATGTTATATTATTGAAGGGAAAGCCGAAATAATTATGGAAAATGAGATTGTTGTTATAAAAGCCGGTGATTTTGTAACTTTCAAGAAAGGTCTTGAATGTACCTGGAATATTATTGCTGATATTAAAAAACATTATAATTTTTCATGAGTAGTCTGTCAACAGGGGTAATAATCAGATCAACAGGAAGCTGGTATCAGGTAAAAGCAGAGGCCGGGAACATTATTGACTGTAAATTAAAAGGCTCATTTAAAATCAGAGGTATTCGTAACACTAATCCATTAGCCGTTGGTGATGTGGTTTCTTTCCGGTTTATTCAGGATAAGGAAATTGGACTTATTGAGAAAATTTATAAAAGAAAAAATTATATCATAAGGAAAGCTACAAAACTTTCTAAAGCCAGTCATATCATAGCCTCAAATATTGATCAGGCAATTCTTATTACCTCTTTAGTCAAACCGCGAACAACATCCGGTTTTATTGACAGGTTTTTGGTAACCGCCGAAGCGTATCATATTCCGGTATTACTTGTTTTTAATAAATATGATTTATATGAGCAAGAAGAAAAGCTGATGTTAAAACAATATGAAAATGTATATGGCTCTATTGGATACAAAATCATAACTACTTCAGTAAAATCCGGCTTAAATTTAAATTTATTTACAGAAGCACTTAAAAATAAGACCAGCATGCTTTCAGGTCATTCAGGAGTTGGTAAATCCGCAATGATAAATTATATAGATCCTACATTAAATTTAAAAGAAGGAGAAATTTCACAAACTCATGCCAAAGGCAAACATACCACAACTTTTGCAGCTATGTTTCCTCTTTCTTTTGGTGGTAATATTATTGATACACCGGGGATTAAGGAATTTGGGTTAGTAGGATTCGAAAAAGAAGAGCTGGGTCAGCGCTTTCCTGAAATGAGATCTCGCATGAATAAATGTAAATTCAATAATTGTTTACATGTTAATGAACCCGGATGTGCAATAAGAAGTGCAGTGGAAAATGGCGAAATTGCTGCATTTAGGTATAAAAATTATTTAAATATGCTTTCTGAACTTGAATAGTTTTTTCATTCCAGTTTACTGGGAAACATAACAAAACTAACTTTATGTTTTGCTAAAGAAATATTTTCCCATTTATCGGTAAAAAAATTAATAGAAGCGACAGCTGAGGTGGGAAAGTTAATAAGTTGATCATCATCAGATAAATAATAATTAACTATATCTGTCATTGTTGGGTTATGTCCAACTATCATTACACTGTTCAATTTATTTGGAAGGCCATATAATGCTGCCAATATCTCTTCCATTCCTCCCTGATATAATTCATCCTTTACAATTATCTTTTCTTCGGGGATATTTAGATTTTTTGCAATTATTTTTGCTGTGGCTTTTGCTCTGGTAGCTGAACTGGTAATAATTAAATCAGGAACAGCATTATTATTTTTCATCCAAACCGCAATCTTTTTAGTTTTTTTCTCCCCTTTTGGCAATAACCCTCTTTTGTGATCACTTAAATCTAACTCTTGCCAGGAAGATTTGGCATGCCGTACAAAATATATTGTTTTCATAGTTACGAAAATATTATTTATTCAAATTTACGAGAAAAATGTATGTAAAAAAAATTACCCCGCAAGAATTTTACGGGATAATTTTATAAAAAAGAAAATTGTAAAGTAAAAGTATTAATATGCAAATAAAGGAAAATCTGCCATCATTTCATTAACTCTCTTTTTCACGTCTTCTATAACTGTTTCTTTTTCTATATTGGAAATCACTTCATCTATTAAATTAACAATAGGCTCCATGTGTTCTTCTTTTAATCCCCTGGTAGTAATGGCAGGAGTTCCTACTCTCAGTCCACTGGTTTGAAAAGGTGAACGACTGTCGAAAGGAACCATATTTTTATTTACAGTAATATCAGCTTTAACTAAAGTGTTTTCAACCAGTTTACCGGTAATTTCCGGAAATTTACTTCTTAGGTCAATAAGCATTAAATGATTATCTGTTCCTTCAGAAATAACATGATAGCCTTTATTTACAAAAGCTTTTGCCATAATCTCCGCATTTTTCTTTACCTGTAAGGTGTATTCAAAATAACTATCTGTTAAAGCTTCTCCAAAAGCTACAGCTTTTGCAGCAATAATATGTTCAAGCGGGCCACCCTGAATTCCGGGAAATACAGCAGAATTTAATACCGCTGACATCATTTTTGTAGCTCCTTTTGGGGTTTTAATTCCAAATGGATTTTCGAAATCTTCTCCCATTAAAATCATGCCTCCTCTGGGGCCTCTAAGTGTTTTGTGTGTGGTTGTAGTAACGATATGACAATGGTTAATAGGATCATTTAACAAACCTTTTGCAATCAATCCCGCCGGATGGGCAATATCCGCCATTAAAATAGCACCTACTTCATCAGCAATAAAACGCATTTTTTCATAATCCCAATCCCGTGAATAGGCAGAAGCTCCGGCAATAATTAATTTTGGTTTTTCTTTTCTGGCAATGGTTTCCATTTCATCATAGTCCACCATTCCGGTTTCTTCTTTTACATGGTAAGCAACGGGATGATATAATATGCCCGATGAATTTACATGAGATCCATGAGAGAGATGTCCGCCATGTGATAAATCTAAACCCATAAAGGTATCTCCTGGTTTCAAACACGCCATTAAAACTGCCATATTAGCTTGTGCCCCGGAATGAGGTTGCACATTTGAGTATGCTGCATTAAATAGTTCACACGATCTGTCAATTGCAAACTGTTCAGATTGATCTACAATTTCACATCCTCCATAATATCGTTTTCCCGGATAACCTTCAGCATATTTATTGGTCATAACTGAACCCATAGCTTCCAAAACCTGATTGCTAACAAAATTTTCTGAAGCAATAAGTTCAATGCCACGCATTTGCCTGTTTTTTTCCTGATTTATTAGGTCAAATATTTTTTGGTCTCTTTCCATGATAATTAATTTTAATACATGGCAAAGGTACTAATTTATAAGGTTATAAATTGTGCGGGAATTACGGATAATTTTTGCATGAAAAAAATTAATAGTGGGGTCGTTTTTGTTTTATAGGAGTCCCCGGGCGCATTCTCGTTCTATTATTTATCCTGTTAAATTGTTGTTGTCTTAACCTTTTTCTCCACCTTTTTTCCAACTTTTCAATTCTATTATTTTGAGAAGGTTTTAAAAATGGTTTTAAATCTTTTTGTAAATGAAGTAATAATTGCAATTGCCGTTTTCTAAACATCATCATATTTACATGATTTCGTTGCCCATAACGTATTAAAATAGGCCTGATCTCATGAAGCTGTTCAGGGGTAGGTTTTAATGTGCGCATAAACTCTGAACGAAAACCTTGTTCTGTATAATACTTTTGAAGTCTGTTTATTTTGCGTTGTACAATTCTTCCTGTAATTAAAAAGCCTAAAATAAAACCTATTAACAGCATTACAAATAATGAAAGTCCGTATTTTACTTTTGTATTCATTGTCTTTTTTTATTAAAATATAGAAAATAGTCCTAAAGCAGGTGAATATCCGCTAACCCCTGTTAAAATATCAAATGTTAATGAACCATCTTGTTGATATATACTGAAAAGAACAAGTATTATGGCTGCGATTCCTGAAAATACCATTGCATTAAAAACCGGTTTTGTTATAACAATGGCATCATTCATAACCTGGCCTTTAACTCTTTGCATAATTCCTTTTTCAAAATTTTTATCTGGTTGATATTTTAGTTTTTTTAAATCTAATTCGATTTTTAATAATTTCTGTTTTTCTTTTTGAAGTGATAAATCATCTTTTAAAGCTGTTTCCAATATTATTTTTTGCTTATTTGATAATTGCCCGTAAAAAGAGTTGTATAGTAGCCGGTGATGTTTTTGTTTGTTTTTCATGATACCATATTTATAATAAAGAATGCATAAAAATGTATTGTTAATACTCTTCATTTAATTGTTTAATTATCCCTTTTAATTTCTCCTGTCCCCTGGCAAGTCTTGATAAAACAGTGCCTGCCGGAAGTTTTAAAATATTAGCTGTTTCCTTGGTGCTGTATCCTTCAATGACCCTTAATATAATTACACTTCTAAATTTTGGTTCCAGAAGTAATAATGCCTTTCTTACCAGGTCAACATCATCATTAGAGGTGATATTATTTTGAGAAATCAATGTTGCATTATATTTATCTTCCAAAGAAAACCATCTCTTTTTTTTTCTGCGCTTAATTTCATTTAGCGATAAGTTAATTGCTATTCTGGTTAAGTATGTTCCTAAAGATGCATCCCCTTTATATTGTTTTAAAGACCGGTAAAAGCGAATAAAAGTCTCTTGTCCAATATCCTCTGCATCCTGACGGTTTCCCATCATTCCATATGTAACGGTTGCTATCATATCTTTATATTGTGTTACAATAGATTCAAAAGCCGAAAAGTCACCTTCTCTTGCCCTCTTCACCTTTTCGTTGTCTTCGGTGTGTTTTGATGATTCATGTTTCAGCTTCATACTTAATTATAGACAGTTCTTTTGTTTGATTTATTCCGAAAGGTATAAATTTAAATGTATCGTGCTCTTAAATTTGGGTAAATTACGACATGGTTTTAATACCTTTGCTTCAATTTTTTATTTTAGAATGAAATAAACTTAGTTATGATGAAGAAAGTTTGTGTTTTTTGTGGTTCCAGTATGGGTAACGATGTTCGGTATAAAAATGCGGCAAAGGAGATTGCTGATTTTTTTGTCAAGAATAATTTAACACTTGTTTATGGGGGAGCCGATGTTGGATTAATGAAAGTTTTGGCTGATATTATGTTGGAAAACGACAAAGAAGTTATTGGAATAATGCCTCATACGCTAATTGAAAAAGAAGTTGCACATAAAGGGTTAACTAATTTTATTGTTGCAGATAGTATGTCTGAAAGAAAACAGAAAATGATTGATATTTCAGATGGTTTTATTGCATTACCGGGAGGTTTTGGCACTCTGGATGAGATTTTTGAAGTGATGACACTTAATCAACTACGAATTAACGACAAACCAATGGGAATATTAAATACCATTGGTTATTATGATTTTTTATTGTCTTTTATTGATAACGCCGTGGACTCAGGATTTATACGTCCTGAATACAGGGATAATTTAATAGTTTCAGCACAGGTAAATGATTTAATGAAGAGAATGGAAGATTATAAACCATTATCTATGACAAAGTGGATTAAAGATATTAAAAAAGAAAGCAATTCGTAATTATTCACCCCAGTTTTCCCTGTCAAGGCTCCTGTATTGTATGGCTTCTGCTAAATGTGAAGGTTCAATATTGTCAGTTTCATTTAAATCAGCAATTGTACGTGCAACTTTAATTATTCTATCATAGGCACGGGCAGAAAGGTTTAATTTTTCCATTGCTGTTTTTAGTAAATTTCGACCATCCTCATTTAGCTGACAAAATTTTTGAATATCATTTTGACCCATCTGGGCATTACTATGTACTTTGGCACTTTTTTTAAAGCGTTTTTTTTGTTTGTTCCGGGCTTTAATTACTCGTTTTCTAATATTTTCACTGGTTTCGGAAGGGGGAGCTTCTGTGAGATCTTTAAAAGGAACAGGCACTACCTCAACATGAAGGTCAATTCTGTCAAATAAAGGGCCAGAAATTCGGTTTAGATATTTTTTTACAGTTCCCGGTGAGCATGTACAAGCTTTGGTAGGGTGATTATAATAACCACACGGACACGGATTCATTGCTGCAATGAGCATAAAACTTGCCGGATAATCAACAGTAATTCGGGCTCTTGAAATTGTTACAACACGGTCTTCCATAGGCTGACGCATTACTTCCAGAACAGTTCTTTTAAATTCAGGCAGCTCGTCAAGAAACAAGACGCCATTTTGTGCTAATGAAATTTCACCGGGTTGTGGATATGTTCCTCCTCCTACAAGCCCGGCATCGCTGATAGTATGGTGTGGTGATCTAAATGGACGTATGGTTATCAATGAAGTTCCTGAACTTAACGATCCTGCAACGGAGTGTATTTTCGTTGTTTCTAATGCCTCTTCAAGACTAAGTGGTGGTAAAATAGTGGAAATACGCTTAGCAAGCATGGTTTTCCCTGATCCCGGCGGCCCAATCATTATCACATTATGCCCTCCTGCTGCTGCTATTTCCATTGCCCTTTTAATATTTTCTTGTCCTTTTACATCCGAAAAATCCAATTCATAGTTGCTTAATTGCTCTAAAAAAACTTTTTCCCTGTTAAAATGTACCGGTAAAAGATTTGTTTTACCTTCCAAAAAATTACACACTTCATTGATATGTGAAACTCCATAAATATCTATTCCTTCTACAATAGCTGCCTCTTCAGCATTTTCAGATGGGAGTATTACTCCTTTAAATCCTTTTTCCTTTGCAATTAATGCAATGGGTAAAGCCCCTTTTATTGGCTTAATACTGCCATCTAATGATAATTCCCCCATAATTACAAATTGTGATAACATGTTATCTGGTATTTGACCTGAACCTGCCAATATAGCAATGGCTATTGGCAAATCATAAGCCGATCCTTCTTTTTTTATATCGGCCGGAGCCATATTAATTACAATTCGTTGTCGGGGGAATTTTTTACCATTTTGATTAAGGGCAGCCCGAATACGTTCATGACTTTCCTTTACGGCATTATCCGGTAATCCTACCAAAAAAAATTTAGAACCGGTTCCTACATTTACTTCAATGGTAATAAGTATTGCGTTTATACCAAAAATGGCACTTCCATAAGTTTTCACCAGCATACGTCTGAACTTGTTGATTTTTAATGTTCAAATGTAATAAAAATATGGAAATAATAAAAAACACAGCTAATTTTAAAACAGGATTAAGGTTTATACTCTGATTTCTGCAAGATGTCTTGCGAGTCATTATTGTTAAAAAGTGCTGGTAAGTCTGTAGAGCTATTTTTTTTCATATATGCCCTTACAATCTGCCATCCAAACCATGTGCCCATTGAGGGAGGAGAATTTCTTGAAAATCCTTCAGTAAAAGGACCTGGTTTAATCATACGATTTATAATAATATAACGGCCTGAATATAACATTTGATTCCTTATTAATACTGCCCAGACATCTTTTTTATGTTTTTGCATCCATTTTAATTGCGATGAACTATATCTGATTTTTAAACTATCCGGAGTATTTGGTAAAACAGCATCAAGAAAATATAGTTGTTTTCCGGCTTCAATCATATTATCCAGTAGTGTTTTGGAATATGATCTTTTTTTAAATGAATGAAAATATACGGCTTTCATGACATCAACAGGTATTTCCTGAGGAACCATAAAACGCCTGCGATAAAAAGGAATATTCAGATTAAGATAATAAGAAAAATCTGAACCTAAATAATTATCTAATCCAATAACAATTATCGAATCTTTATAAATAACAGGCCTTTCGTAATATAAATCTGAGATATATGTATAAATATGTGGTAATTGATAATCAGGATAATAATATTTCAGATGTGAAAAAGCATTATTTAGACTTTTTTTCAGAATTGTAATATTGGGGAATTTTTTTATTGTAAGATGATAGATATGTATAATCTGGGTGTCGGTAACGAAACTATAAAGCTTATGAAGATTTCCCGGATTATTTAAGTCGGCATCCAGAAAATACGGAAATTGTCTTTTTAATCGGGTTAGTTCCTTTTTAAAATGCACAGTATCCAATGTAAACAAAGCCTGTCCGTATCTTTTAATTTCTAATTTAACTTTTGGTAATTTTTGTGCCGGTATATTAGGTAAGCCATTGTCTGAATAATTACAAGCTCCCAAAAACAACAAAAAACTTGTTAAGATAAACCAATATAATCCTGATTTTTTCATTTTAAAAGGTTCAAAAAAAAATGTCAGCACATAAATGGACTGACATTTTAAAAATTTTTATTTTAATTGGTTATAAAATTTTCCAGCCTAGAGTAACCATAAACACGCTAGAACCGGCATCAATAGTTTTTCCGTCAAATTTTACGCCACCGTTAGTTAACTTATCAAGAGGTCCGTAATATTTAATATCTAAGGTAAGCATAAATACGTCAACTCCTGCACCTACCTGATATTGAAAGTTAGAGTTCTTAAAATTGTTGGCTGTAAGATAGTCTGCCGGATTAACTCCACTTCCTGTCACAGGACTTACATCTTTATTTATAACAAAGTTAGCTGTGGCACCTCCAAATATACGTAGTTTCACAACTTTTATGTCAAGAAGTTGAAACCCAAGACTCAAAGGAACCTGAATAGATTTTAATTTAACTGTTTGCTCAACAGGATTGGTGTTACCCAGAGTTGGAGTTCTGAAAACACTTCCCTGAGTTAAATAGTTTAATTCAGGTTGTAGGTAAATTTTCTTTCCAAGACGCATAAATACTCCTACAACCATATTGCTCTGCATACTATTTTGTATATCAGTAGTGTTATAAGAAAGTTTTGAAGATGTGTAACCAATTTGCGGTCCAATGTGAAACTGACCGTACATTACGGTAGTCATTAAAACTGTAATTAATAAAAGAGTAAGTTTTTTCATGATAAATTTGATTTAATATATTTCTATTATAACTCAAAAATACATAAAAAATTATATAAAAAGAAAGAAAGATTAAAAATATTCGTATATAAATAGCTAATTTTGCAAAAATTAAATATATATGTCTTTAAAAATAGCCCTTGCACAAGTAAATTTCCACATCGGCAATTTCTCTAAAAATAAATCAAAGATTTTAGAATCTATTGAAAAAGGAAAAAAGGAAAAAGCTGATTTAGTTGTTTTTCCTGAATTGGCTATAACAGGATATCCTCCCAGAGATTTTCTTGAGTTTGAGGATTTTATAAGAAAAAGTTTGCTTGCAGTTGAAGAAATAGCTAAATCTTGTAAAGGAATTAGTGCTATTATTGGCATGCCATCTATTAATCCTAATCAAAAGGGAAAACCTCTATATAACTCTGCTGCATTTATTCATGAGGGGGAAATAAAAAACATTATTCATAAATCTCTTTTGCCAAATTATGATGTTTTTGATGAATACCGTTATTTCGAACCTAACACCGTATTTGAAATTATTGAATTAAAAGGAAAAAAAATTGCACTTACTATTTGTGAAGATATTTGGGATGTTGAAGAAAGTCAGTTGTACACAGTTAATCCAATGGATGAACTAATGGCATCTGATCCTGATTTGATGATAAATATTGCAGCCTCTCCATTTAATTATGAGCAGGCTGAAAGAAGAGAAAATGTACTAAGAAGAAATACAGATAAATACCACCTGCCAATATTTTATGTAAATCATGTTGGAGCACAAACGGAACTTTTATTTGATGGAGGATCTATGGTAATGAACCCTTCAGGAAAGGTTATTGATACAATGAAATATTTTGAAGAGGATTTTAAGGTTTATAAATTAAAGGATGCTCTTAATGATAAAAGAATTACAGAACCCTCGTTGTTGTTAAAAACCGGTTTAATTCATGATGCTTTGATTATGGGTATAAAAAATTATTTTCAAAAACTGGGTTTTACAAAAGCAATTATTGGGCTTTCAGGCGGTATTGACTCTGCTGTTACTTCGGTTTTAGCGGCAAAAGCTCTGGGTGCTGAAAATGTTTATAATGTTCTTTTGCCTTCGCAATATTCATCTGACCATTCTGTTACCGATGCTTTGCAGTTGGTGAAAAATTTAAAATCGCCCCATGATATTATTTCTATAAAGGATGCTTACAAAACGCTTGAATCAAATCTAAATCCTTTTTTTAAAGGAAAACCTTTTGATGTTACAGAAGAAAATTTGCAGGCACGAATACGCGGTGTAATTTTAATGGCATTATCAAATAAATTTGGATACATTTTGCTAAATACTAGTAATAAAAGTGAAACAGCAGTTGGTTACGGAACTTTATATGGTGATATGAATGGAGGTTTATCAGTTCTTGGTGACGTATATAAAACAGAGGTTTTTGAGTTGGCAAGGTTTATTAATGATAAACAAGAAGTCATTCCTGAAAATATTATTAATAAACCTCCATCAGCAGAACTAAGACCGGAACAAAAAGATTCAGATTCTTTACCTGATTATGATGTTTTAGATAATATCTTGTTTTTATATATAGAAAAACGCCTTGGCCCAGATGAGATTATTAAACAAGGATTTAACGCAGACCTAGTAAAGAGTGTGCTTAGGTTAGTTAACCTTAATGAATATAAAAGATATCAAACACCTCCAATTTTAAGGGTTTCTGATAAGGCTTTTGGAATGGGTCGAAGAATACCTATTGTTGCTAAATATTTAGCATAAAAAGTTAAAGTATTAATAACGGATTATAAAATCTTGTTTTACTGTTCCCTTCCTGAAAAATACTAATCCTAAATGAAATAGATCTATGGAAAGGGTAACTCTTTTATCATTTATAATATATTCCCAGGCTTCCTCCATTCCTTTAGACCAGTGAATATCATCAAAAATAAATACACTTTTATCATTTGCTAACTTAACACATCGATTAAAATAATCAATGGTAGGTTTCTTGTGATGATTTCCATCAAAAAAAACCATATCCAGTGTTTCAAAGTCTTTTAATACTTTAGGTAAAGTAGCTTCAAAATCACCTGTACTTATTTTTATATTTGAAAGGTTTAATTTTTGAAAGGTAGAATAAGCTATATCAGATAGGCTTGCACAACCTTCCATGGTGACCATTTTACTATCAGGTAAAGGAGTTTTAATGTAACAAGAACTAATTCCGACGGCTGTACCAAATTCTAAAATATTTGCCGGCTTAAAATAATGTGATATTTTGTATAGTAACCTTCCTTTCCTTTTGGTTTGTGATCGTTTTTTTACAAGTTTACCCAGAGGATAAAGATATGTACTGTATTGTTTATCACCTGTTTTTTTACCAAAATCAACCGTTTCAATTATTGTATGACTTTTGCTAAGGTTTTTTTTATATGTTTCTATCTGTTTATATTCAGGGTATACTACTTTATCTTTTAACACCTCTTCAACAAATTGAAATACAAATGGAGAATGTATTTTGAATCGTGAGTTTGAATGTAACAGATATTTATAATATCTGTGTACTTGTTTTATATTATCCTTAACTGACATCTTTAAATAAAGATTGAAAATATTGTTATAAATATGTAATTTACCTTTGCAAAGGTATAATAGATATTTTATCTCATTGAAGTTTTTCTCTTGAGGTTAAAAAAAAAGGTGAACTAAAAATTAGTTCACCTTTTTCACGTCGAAGATTTATTTATTTATCATCAACTTCTTCAAAATCTACGTCTGTTACTTCGTCATCATTACCACCCTGACCTTTTTGGTCGCCTGCATTAGGATTTCCTCCTGGAGGAGGTGTTTGTCCTGCACCGGCAGCGTCTCCCTGAGTAGCCTTATACATGTCTTCACTAGCTTTTTGCCAGGAAGCATTTAAAGTTTCCATAGCAGTATCAATTGCTGCTATATCTTGTGACTTATGAGCTGTTCTAAGTGCTTCCAAACCACTTTCTATTTCAGATTTTTTATCAGCAGGCAATTTATCACCATACTCTTTCAACTGTTTTTCAGTTTGAAATATTAAAGCATCAGCAGCATTCAGTTTATCAATTTTTTCTTTTGCTTTTTTATCTTCTTCAGCATTAGCCTCAGCTTCAGCTTTCATTTTTTTAATTTCATCATCAGAAAGCCCTGAAGAAGCTTCAATACGAATACTTTGTGATTTACCTGTAGCTTTATCTTTAGCTGAAACATTTAAAATACCATTACTGTCTATATCAAATGTAACTTCAATTTGCGGAACTCCTCTTGGGGCCGGTGGTATTCCATCAAGATGAAATCTTCCAATGCTTTTGTTTTGATTTGCCATTGGCCTTTCTCCTTGCAGTACATGAATTTCAACCGATGGTTGATTATCTGCAGCTGTTGAAAAGACTTCAGATTTTTTAGTTGGAATAGTAGTGTTTGCTTCAATTAATTTGGTCATAACACCTCCTAAAGTTTCTATACCCAGAGATAGAGGAGTAACATCAAGTAATAACACATCTTTTACTTCTCCTGTTAAAACACCTCCCTGGATAGCGGCTCCAATAGCAACAACTTCATCAGGATTAACACCTTTGTGAGGTTCTTTGCCAAAGAAATCTTTAACCATATTTTGAATGGCCGGAATTCTTGTTGATCCACCTACTAATATAACTTCATCAATATCTGAAGTTTTTAATCCGGCATCTGCAAGAGCTGTTTTACAAGGTTCCAAAGTTGCTTTTACCAAATTATCAACCATTTGTTCGAACTTAGCACGTGTAAGTTTTTTTACAAGGTGTTTTGGTACACCATCAACAGGCATGATATATGGAAGGTTGATTTCTGTTTCGGTAGAGCTTGAAAGTTCAATTTTAGCTTTTTCAGCAGCTTCTTTTAAGCGCTGTAATGCCATTGGATCTTTCTTTAAATCCAGTCCTTCATCTTTTTTAAATTCATCTGCAAGCCAATTAATAATAACCTGGTCAAAATCATCACCACCCAGATGAGTGTTTCCATTAGTTGATTTTACTTCAAAAACGCCATCTCCTAATTCCAGAATTGAAATGTCAAATGTTCCACCACCAAGGTCAAATACAGCAATGGTTTCATCTTGTTTCTTTTTGTCAAGACCGTAAGCTAAAGCTGCGGCAGTAGGTTCGTTTATAATTCTTTTCACTGTTAAGCCGGCGATTTCTCCAGCTTCTTTTGTTGCCTGACGTTGTGAGTCGTTAAAATATGCTGGTACTGTAATAACAGCATCTGTTACAGTTTGCCCCAAATAATCTTCAGCAGTTTTTTTCATCTTTTGAAGTATCATTGCTGATATTTCCTGAGGGGTATACATCCTGTCATCAATTTTAACTCTTGGCGTATTATTTTCTCCCTTTACTACGTCGTAAGGAATTCTTTTAATCTCAGCTAAATCATCGTCATAAGAATTTCCCATAAACCTTTTTATAGAAAAAATGGTTCTTTTTGGGTTTGTTATAGCTTGTCGTTTTGCAGGATCTCCTACTTTGCGTTCTCCGTTTTCTGTAAATGCAACTATTGAAGGTGTTGTACGTTTTCCTTCACTGTTAGGGATTACTACAGGTTCATTTCCCTCCATTACGGCAACACATGAGTTGGTAGTACCTAAGTCGATTCCAATTATTTTTCCCATTTAATTTTCCTCCTTATTTTTTATTTTGTTTCTAATTTTTTATTCTTTTTTAATCGTTTCTTTTAAGGTCAAGTTTTATGCCAAAGAAATAAAAGTCTTTCTTTTTTCATTTTAAATGTATACCCATTTTTCATTTAAAAGATTCTTTTTTGTTTTAAAAAGGTTTATAACATTAAGATAATCAGTTAATTTATAAAGATAATTAATTTTTTGGTAAAAATTATACTGACAAATGAATTATGACAAAAAGACAGGTGTATAAAATTATTGTTTTTCAATATTTTATTAAAATTACTTTTGAAAAAGGCTGCTGCATAAAAAATATTCGTTTTTTATACAATTTAACCATAACATTTGAAGTATTATTTATCATCATAGATTCAATAAAATATTATATGATTTTAAGTTTCATAAGATGTCAAATTCTTTCAATGGAAGAATCATTATCTTTGCCTAAATTTTTAATTGGCAAATGAAAAAGTTGCATCAATATATGTTACGATCCTATTTAGGGCCGTTTATTCTTACCTTTTTTATTACCTTATTTATTTTGCTGATGCAGTTTCTGTGGAAGTATATTGATGATTTGGTAGGTAAAGGGTTAGAATGGGAAATAATTATCAAACTACTTTTTTATGCGTCAGCTACTTTTATACCACTTGCTCTCCCTTTGTCGGTATTGCTTTCATCATTAATGACATTTGGCAATATGGGCGAGAACTACGAACTTGTCGCCATTAAAAGTGCCGGAATATCATTACAGAAAGCAATGCGTCCTCTTACGATATTGGCGGTTTTAATTAGTATCAGCGCATTTTTGTTTGCTAATTATGTATATCCCGTTGCAAATCTTAAATTTGGATCTTTATTGTATGATGTCAGGCAAAAAAAATTAGCCTTTAATCTGGATGAAGGCGTTTTTGATAATAATATCAATGGATATGTAATCAGAGTTGGGAGAAAGGGAAAGGATAATAAAACAATATATAATGTTATGATATATGACCATACACAACGTATGGGAAATACACAAGTTACAGTAGCGAAAAAGGGAAGGATGGTTTTAACCCCTGATCAGAAAAAAATAATTTTCACTCTTTATAATGGTTATACATATCATGATGTAACAAATGGCCCCGGATATATGACAAACAGGCCATTTGAAATATTGAAATTTAAAAAAGAAATTATTCCAATTGATATTTCACAATTAGCATTTCGAAGAACAAAAGAAGATTTGTTTAAGAGTAATTATTCAATGTTGAATGTAAAACAATTGGATCATGCTATCGATTCTTTGAGCAGCCAGTTGGTTCAAAGAGAAAAACGTTATAGAGAAAGAGCTGTTAAGCGATTGGGCATTCTTCCTGTTGCTGATACAGGGTCGAAAAGATATGAAGTAAAAAAAGACATCAATAATAAGATAAATAAAACAGATGTTCCTTTTCCTTTCCTGAAAAATTATAGTTCAGCTGTGAAAAATCAAATTATTGAAATGGCAATGAATAATACCCGTGTGGCAAAGGATAATTTTTATTTTCATAAAGAGAAATATGTTGAACCCAGAAAAAAACTCATAATTGAACATGAAATTATTTGGAATCAAAAGTTTAAATTGTCGTTAGCGTGTCTTATCTTTTTCTTTATTGGTGCTCCGCTTGGAGCTATTATCAGAAAAGGCGGGCTGGGTTTGCCAGTTGTAATATCAGTAGTTTTTTTTGTTATTTATCATGTAATATCTGTTATTGGAGAAAAGGCTGTGCGGACAGGTGAAATGAGTGTTTTTATGGGTATGTGGCTTTCTACTATAGTAATATTGCCATTAGGATTATTTTTAACGTGGAAAGCCTCTACAGATGCCCCCCTTCTGGATGCAGAAAGCTGGCGAAAATATTTTGAAAACCATAAAATTTTCGGAAAGATTTTCCGTTTTCTTGGCATAGCTAACATGTTTATAAAAAAGAAATAAAATATTCTTATTTAGAAATAAATTACACTTTGCGGATACTTTTTATTTGTAATAAATCACCCTGGCCACCTAAAGAAGGTGGGCCAATGGCTATGAATCAGTTAATTGAAGGACTGTCTGATTATGGTTATAATATTAAAGTACTTGCAGTAAACTCAAAAAAATATTTTATCCAACCTGATCAGGTTCCTGCCGGTTATAAAAAGAAAACAAATATAGAATGGGTTTATGTTAATTTATCAGTGAAGCCTTTTCAAGCTTTTTTAAATTTGTTTTCATCCCGTTCATATCATGTAGAACGATTTATTTCTAAAAGATTTGAAAAAAAATTAATTGAAGTACTTTCAAAAGGTAAATATGATATTATCCAATTGGAAACTATTTATATGTCCCCTTATATTTCAATTATAAGAAAATATAGTGATGCTAAGGTTATTTTAAGGGCACATAATATAGAGCACCTGATATGGGAAAGAATCTATAATACAAGTAAATGGCGGCCTCGTAAAATATTTTTAAAGCATTTGTATATTACATTAAAAAATTATGAAATTAATGTTATTGAGCAGTTTGATGCTGTAATACCTATAAGTAACAGGGATGCTCTTTTTTATAAGAATCATACCCAAAAACCTGTAAAAGTTATTCCTTTTGGTTTGTCGCCTGAAAAGTTTAAAAATGGGGTTTGTGATAAACTACCAGAAAATGCAATTTATACAATTGGTTCTATGAACTGGCTTCCAAATATAGAAGGGTTAAAATGGTTTCTGGAAAAATGTTGGCCAATATTATCAAAAAAACATCCTGATTTACAATTTTATATTGCCGGAAGGCATATGCCGCAATGGCTTACCGGTTTGAAAATAAAAAATATTGTTATTGAAGGAGAAGTGGAAGATGCATCTGTATTTATTTGTAATAAGAGTATTGCAATAGTACCTTTATTATCAGGAAGTGGAATGAGAATAAAAATTATTGAAAGTATGGGATCTGGAAAAGCCGTTGTTGCCACAAATATTGGTGCAGAAGGTCTTGATGTTGTTAATAAGGAAAATATTTTTATTGCTGAAACTCCTAATCAGTTTGTGGAAGCGATTTCCTTTTTGTATACCCATCCTGAAATTGTAAAATCAGTTGGAAAGAAAGCAAATAAATATGTGAAAAAATTTCACAATAGCGAGAGGATTATAGAATCGCTAATAAGATTTTATGGTGAAATTTAAACTACTTTTGTTAAAAACAATTATAGCCTTTAATATATGAGGATTTTCATTTTACTTTCCAGGATTCCTTATCCGCTAGAAAAAGGGGATAAATTGAGAGCCTTTTATCAAATAAAAAATCTAAGTGAACATAATGAGATTATACTATGCGCTTTAAACTCCATTCCCGGGCCTGATAAACAAAAGGCTTTTATTGCTCTACAGCCTTATTGCCGTTCTATTAATTTTATCGATCTTTTTCCAATGGGGAAATTAATAAATTTAACCAAAGCCGCACTTAAAGGACTTCCATTTCAGGTAGGATATTTTTATCAAAAAAAAGCAGCGAAAAAAATTCATGAATTAATTGAAATATATAATCCGGATTTAATATACGCCCAGCTAATTCGTGTGGCACCATATGTTATGAACTTCCCTGGCAAAAAGGTGTTGGATTATCAGGACGCATTTTCACATGGAATAAAAAAAAGGATCTCAGGAAGTGTTTTCCCTATGCGGAAATTGCTAAAAATTGAATATAAAAGAACACTTCGTTATGAAAAGGAAATATTTCAATATTTTGATTTAAAAACTATAATCTCCGAACAAGATCGTAAATTAATACAACATCCCCGTAAGGGAGAAATAAATATCATTAAAAACGGGGTAGATTTAAAATACTTTATCCCTGAAAATGTGGAAAAAAAATTTGATCTTGTTTTCACCGGAAATATGGCATATCCTCCTAACATTGATGCAGCTTTATTTTTGGTTAAGGAAATAATGCCTTTGGTGTGGAAACAAAAACCAGACACAAAATTATTGCTGGCCGGTGCTTATCCCGTAAAAAAAATAAAAAATCTTGCAGGAAAAAGAATTATAGTAAGTGGCTGGATGAATGATATCCGTGATGGTTATTTATCATCGAGAATTTTTATCGCTCCGATGCGTATAGGCACAGGATTACAAAATAAATTACTTGAGGCAATGGCACTTAAAATTCCTGCAATAACTACTCCTTTAGCAAATGCAGCACTTGGAGCCACAAATGGTGAAGAAATTTTAATTGGTAGTTCTGCAGTGGAAATATCAGAAAAAATATTGTTCCTTCTTAATAATAAGGATAAACAAAAAGGTTTAGCAGAAAAGGGTTATAAATTTGTAAAAGCTAATTATCATTGGGAAGGAACAACGAGTAAACTAAACCAACTTATGGGAAAACTTTTAAAAAAATAATTTTCTTTGTTTGATGGGATTTATTGAAGTTATTTGTTATTTCTGTTAAAGAAATTTAAAAACTTATTATAAATGAATAGTATATGGAAAGTATAGCAGATTTCAGATTACTTTTGCTAGTCTGAAATATTGAAATGGTTAATAAAAAAGTAAATAGTGAAGCAGGCGTTTAAGAAAACGGAAAGATTAAATGAAAAAAAACTAGTTCAAAAGGTTTTTAAAGAGGGGAATTCCCTCTTTAAATATCCATTTAAAGTTATTTATCTTGAGTTTGATAAAACAACAGATTATCCTGCAAAAGTTTTGATAAGCGTTGCTAAAAGAAATTTTAAAAAAGCCGTAACCAGGAATAAAATTAAAAGGCTTATTAGGGAAGCATACAGAAAAAATAAATATTTACTTTGTGATAATTATACAAATGAAAGAAAAAATTGTTTTAAAACCCGTATTATAGTCTTAATTTATGTAGGGAAAGAGGTGATGAAATATCAGGAAATAGAAAAGAAAATTAATCTAATTTTGCAGGAATTAAAACATGATAGTTTATCAAAACAAAAATAGTAATTATGATTGAAAATTATTGATTAAATAATTTTCAATCATTTTAAAGGTGAATTTGTAAGCAAATGAAAAAAGCATTATCAAAATTCTTTATTTTTTTAATAAAAGTTTATCAATATACTTTGTCTCCTTATCTGGGGCATGCATGTCGTTATACTCCTACCTGTTCTGTATATGGCATAGAAGCTATAAAAAAATATGGGCCGTTTAAAGGAGGGTGGATGGCATTAAAAAGAATTTTATCCTGTAATCCCTGGGGTGGGAGCGGCTATGACCCGGTACCCTGATTTTAAACATAAACAATATAAGCGAATGATAAAGAAAAGTATTTTTATTGCCGGATTTTTGTTTTTTACTTTTTTCCGTCTGCAAGCTCAAGATTATAATAATTTTAAGATGGCTAAGAGTATTGAGATATACTCTAATGTCTTAAGGCAACTGAATCTTAATTATGTAGATACTATACATCCAGTTAAATTAAATGATATAGCAATTAAATCTATGCTTGCCAATTTAGACCCATATACAATTTATATCCCTGAAAAGGAAAAACAAACCTTTAATATTTTTACCAGGGGAGAATATGGTGGAATAGGAGCTTTGATTCAAAAACAAGGAGACTGGGTTGTTATTTCTCAACCTTATAAAGGCTTTCCTGCCCAGGAATCAGGATTAAGAGCCGGGGATAAAATTATAGCTATTAATGGTAAATCGGCAAAGGGCTATACAGCATCACAGGTGAGCAATAAATTAAAGGGAATTCCCGGAACAAAGCTTGAGCTTACCATTCGTCATTTTGGTGCCAAAAAAGACACTTTAGTTTCATTAATAAGAAGAAAAATAAAAATCCCAAATGTTCCTTATTATGGACTTGTAGGAAAGGATGTTGGATATATTAGCCTTACTCAATTTAGTCCGGGAGCAGCCAACGATGTCAGGAACGCTTTAGTTACTCTAAAAAATAAATACAATATAAAAGGAGTAATACTGGATTTAAGAAATAATGGCGGGGGTTTGCTCAGCCAGGCGGTAAATATTGCTAATATTTTCGTTAAAAAAGGACAAACTATTGTTAAAACTATAGGAAAGTTACAGGCAAACGACCATGTTTATAAAACTACGGGCCAGGTTACAGATGCAAAAATTCCATTGGCAATTCTTGTTAATGGAAACACCGCCAGTGCTTCTGAAATAGTGTCAGGTTCAATGCAAGACCTTGATAGGGGCGTAATAATTGGTCAACGTACATTTGGAAAAGGGCTGGTACAAAATATTCTGCCGTTACCTTACGGTGGTGAGCTTAAAGTTACAATTGCAAAATATTACATTCCAAGTGGCCGCTGTATTCAGGCAATTGACTATTCCCACAAAAATAAAAATGGTTCCCCGGAAAAAGTTCCGGCCTCTCTAATTCGTGCTTTTAAAACAAAAGATGGCCGCACTGTTTACGATGGAGGGGGCATTATGCCTGATATTATTATGAAACAAAAATATTTTAGCCAGGTTTCTGCTGATTTATATGCTCAAAATTATATTTTTGATTTTGCTAATGAATTTGTTCTGAAACATCACAAAATTGCGCATCCTAATTTATTTCGGATAAGCGACAGTACATTCAATCAGTTTAAAGATTTTGTAATAAAAAAAGGATTCAGTTATAAAACTGAAACCGGTACACTGATTGAGAAATTAATTAAAAGCGCAAAACGTGAAAGTTATTACAAGGTTCTATCGCCAGATATTGATAGCCTTCAGGTAATGTTAAAGAAAGAAAAGAAAAACGATCTTGAAAAGCATAAAAGTGAAATTGAAGAGATGCTGAGGATGGAAATTGTTAGCCGGTATTATTATCAGGCAGGAAAAATAGAAGCGTCATTAGTTAATGATAAAGAAGTTAAAAAAGCAATTTCTATTCTTAATAATAAAAAGAAATATAAATCCATCCTGGAGCCTACACATAAAAAAGCAGGGAAATAGTAAAAAAATGTAACTGTGGTGCAGCAAAACACGTTTTTAAGAAACGTCCATAATTGAATAATTATTAAATTATGGTAAGTTCCATGTGGCCAATGAAATATAAAATTATAAACACATGAAACAGTACAAAAAAACTAACATTGTTTCTCCAGCTTATTTTTGGGGTTTGGTTTTTTTTGCTGTTAGCCTGCCTTTATCAAAATATACCATGAGTCTTGCCAGCTTTTTCTTACTGGCAGTATGGATGGGTTATGATGTGAATCGTGATAATGTATTTTCTGTTAAAGACTTTTTTTTAACTTGTTTATATGGTATTAAAAGCCGGTTAATGTCCTTTTGGAAAAATAAACCGGCTTTATGGTTTTCAATGCTTTTTTTTCTGGATATTTTATGGCTTTGGAATACCTCAGATTTTAATTCTGCATTGGTAGATCTTAGAGTAAAGCTGCCATTATTACTTTTCCCTTTATTATTTACGGGGTTACCAAAGATAAATTATTATTTACTGAGAAAAGTTCTAATGTTTTATTTGCTTGCCATTCTTGTTTCTACTCTTATTGGAAGTTATTTGCTTTTTTCAGGAAAGTTTACTGACATAAGAGAAATATCACCGTTTATTTCATCAATAAGATTAGGTTTAAATATAACATTTGGTATCTTTATCCTTATATACTTTATTCTTCGTGATAGCTTTTTTACTATTTGGCAAAAACTTTTGTTTGGAATAACCACACTGTGGTTTGTTTTATTTCTTATCTCTATGGAGTCTTTTACGGCTTTGGTGATTATAATAGTTATTGGAATTAGTTGGGCTTTGATAGGCACATCTAAATTAAAAAATCCTTTTTGGAAAGTAATTTTACTAACAGGAATTATTGCTATTCCTTTTGTTATAGGATTAATAGTAAGAGAAGAAGTAAAAAAGGCTGTTACATCTCCAATAATAAACCTTTCAGATGTTGATAAATATACCAAAACCGGAAATCCTTATGTGTTTGATACGCTTATGGGCGTTGAAGACGGGAAATATATTGGAGCCTATTTGTCGTTAAAAGAGCTAAAATACAGCTGGGAAAAAAGAAGTAAAATTCCATTCAATGGTTTAGATAAAAATGGTGGAAAAATCAAACAAACTATTATCAGGTATTTAACGTCAAAAAACTTACGTAAAGACAGTAATGGAATTAATGCTTTATCTTTATCAGACATAAGAAATATTGAAAATGGAGTAGCTAATTACAATTATATATCTCATCCGGGGATTCATTCTCGTATTCTAAAAATTATCACAGGTTATAATGTTTACAATGAAACCGGAAATCCAAGTGGAAGTTCCATTATGCAGAGAGCAGAGTATTTTAAAGCTGCTGCTAAAATTATAAAAAACCATTTCTGGACAGGCATTGGCACTGGTGATATAAGTAAAATATTTGTAAATGTACTTTCTTCAATGCACTCCAAATTAGGAAGAAAATATATTTTTCATTCACATAATCAATATTTAGATATATTTATAACCTATGGCATATTTGGCTTTTTACTTTTTATCTGGGCTATTTTATACCCTCCTGTAGTATTAAAAAGCTATAGAAATTTCTTTTTTCTTGTTTTTTATTCTATTATGTTAATATCTATGCTTTCAGACGATACTATTGAAACACATGCAGGAGTAAGTTTGTTTGCCTTTTTTTCGGCATTGTTCATGTTTGGATATAAAAATAATTATTCTTTAGAAAAATATTAATTATAGATCTGTTTTTCACTGCTTAAATACCCGGAATAATAAGTCTATTTTTTATCTGAAACCATGAATATATCTGCATTTTTATTAATTTAGCTCAAAAATTGATAATGAATATAAAAGAATTTAAAATCAGTTTAAAAGAATATAAAGAGGAAGAATTAAATCAGGAAGAAAAAGGTTTAATGGAGAATGCTTTAAAAGCATCTGTTCATGCATATGCTCCCTATTCTAACTTTCATGTTGGTGCTGCCGTTTTATTAGAGGATGGTACCGTTATTCTGGGGTCTAATCAGGAAAATGCTGCTTATCCTTCAGGACTATGTGCAGAGAGGGTTGCGTTATTCTATGCACAGAGCCAATATCCGGATATTCCTGTAAAAGCATTAGCAATAACTGCCGTCTCTGATAATTTTTCTATCGATTCTCCTGTTTCACCTTGCGGCGCATGCCGGCAGGTTATTGCAGAAACAGAGTTCCGCCATCAGAAAAAAATTAAAATTATAATGAAAGGGCAAACAGGGCCTGTATATATTGCTGATGGTATTGAAACTCTTTTACCTCTCAGTTTTTATGAGGAAAAGCTACAAAAAAAAGCATCGCAATAATGAAAAAAATTATTTTATTCTTCACTTTGTTAATTTTATTTAGTGCATTTAAAAGTGACAAGCCTGCTTACAGAATTTTTAATTCTAAAGGGAAAGCTGTAAAGTATAAAAAAATGCTAAAAGATCTTTCTGATGCTCAAGTGATTTTTTTTGGGGAATTACATAATAATCCAATCGATCATTGGCTCGAACTAGAGATTACCCGTGATTTATACAAAATAAAAAAGGGAAAAATTGTATTAGGTGCTGAAATGTTTGAAAGTGATAATCAACTTTTAATTGATGAGTTCCTTAATGGGAAAATATCAAAGAAAAGCTTTGATGCTGAAGCAAGGTTATGGCCTAATTATAAAACTGACTACCAACCATTGCTTTTATTTGCCAAAAAACATCATGTAAAGTTTATAGCTACAAATATTCCCAGGAGATACGCATCAGTTGTGTATAAAAAAGGATTTAAAGGTCTTGATAGTTTATCTGTAAAGGCTAAAGAATACATTGCTCCTTTGCCTATTGTATATAATCCAAATATTAAATGTTACAAAGATATGTTGACTCAAATGAAAATGATGGGTCATGCCAATGCAAACCTTGCTAAGGCACAAGCTATAAAAGATGCTACAATGGCATATTATATTTCGAAAAATGCAGGAAAAGGAAGGTTATTTATTCACTATAATGGAGCATATCATTCTGAAAATTTTCAGGGTATAATTTGGTATTTAAAAAGATATAATCATGATTTAAAAATTATGACTATAACTTCTGTTGAACAATCTTCAGTAGATAGTTTACAACAAAATAATAAGGGTTTAGCTGATTTTATAATAGCTACTCCAAACCGTATGACAAAAACATATTAATTTTTTCGCAAGATAACGGTTTAGTAAACAAAACGACAACAATTTAAATTAGCCATTTAAAGCCTCGGCACCACTAACAATTTCAAGTATTTCTTTTGTAATTGCAGCTTGTCGTGCTTTGTTATAGCTTAAATTAAGGTCTTTAATTAGTTCTGTTGCATTTTCGGTTGCCTGGTGCATTGAAGTCATTCGTGCACCATGTTCCGCAGCAAAACTATCTAATAAAGCTTTATATAATTGTATTTTTAGTGTTTTGGGAACCAGTTCTTCAAGAATTTCTTCTTTTCCCGGTTCGAAAATATAATCAGCATGTTTACGTATAATAGCAGCCGAATCAGATTTTTTAGGCGGATTTTCCTTAATGGGTAAAAACTGTTCTGTTTGTAATACTTGTACGGCAGCATTTTTAAACTGATTATAAACCATTAATATCTGATCATAAATGCTATTTTTAAAGTCATCCATAAGCTTTACAGCTAATTCTGATGCAGAGTTAAAATTTAAGTCATCATAAATTTTTGTGTTGACTTCTTTAATTTCATAACCTTTTGTTTTCAGCAAATCGGCACCTTTTTTTCCATAGCAAATAATATCAACTTTACCCTGTTTATATTTATTTTCTAATTCATTGTGAATCAGGTCTATGGATTGTTTCACAACGTTAAGGTTAAAGGCTCCGCATAACCCTCTGTTAGAAGTGATTACCAATATCAGGACTCTATTATCCTGCTTTCTTCTGGTAAATACATTTTCATTGGAGTTTTCCATGCTTTCGGTCAGATCCTGCATAATTTCCTGCAGCTTTAAAGCGTAAGGCCTCATAGTTTGAATTGAATTTTGCGCTTTACGTAATTTTGCAGCAGCAACCATTTTCATGGCACTGGTAATTTGTTTGGTTGACTTAACCGATGCAATACGAATTCTGACTTCTTTAAGATTTGCCATAGGACACAGATAAATTAATGAAATTTACTTTTTGAATCTTGTAGCAACTTCTGTTGCAACTTTTTTCAATGTTTCACTTTCCTTGTCGGTAAGTTTCCCTTGTTTTAATTGATCTAAAACAGATTTGTATTTTTCATCAAGTAAAGTTAAAAAGGCTTCCTGGAAGTCAATAACCCTTGATTCAGGAATACTTCTTAATAAATTATTTGCTCCACAGAAAATTATTGCAACCTGATGTTCGACTGTCATAGGAGAATACTGAGGTTGTTTTAATATTTCAACATTTCTTCTTCCTTTTTCCAGTACTGACATTGTTGCTGCATCTAGATCAGATCCAAATTTGGAAAAAGCTTCCAGTTCCCTAAACTGAGCCTGGTCAAGTTTAAGGGTACCGGCTACCTTTTTCATAGATTTAATTTGTGCCGAACCTCCAACACGGGAAACAGAGATTCCAACATTAATAGCGGGGCGAATTCCTGAGTTAAACAAGTTTGTTTCCAAGAATATTTGACCATCAGTAATAGAAATTACATTTGTAGGAATATAAGCAGAAACATCTCCAGCCTGGGTTTCAATTATCGGAAGAGCAGTAAGAGATCCTCCTCCTTTTACCTTTCCTTTGAGGCTCTCAGGGATGTTATTCATTTTCTGGGCAATTTCATCTGAATCTATGATTTTTGCAGCTCTTTCCAACAAACGTGAATGCAAATAAAATACATCTCCAGGATATGCTTCTCTTCCTGGAGGCCTGCGAAGTAAAAGTGAAACTTCACGATATGCAACAGCTTGTTTTGATAAATCGTCATACACTATTAATGCAGGTCTACCTGTATCACGAAAATATTCACCAATAGCAGCTCCGGCAAAGGGTGCATAAAATTGCATTGCAGCAGGATCAGATGCAGTTGCAGAAACAATGATTGTATAATCCATTGCACCATGCATTTCCAGTGTTTTTTCAATTTGAGCTACTGTTGAGCCTTTTTGTCCCGATGCTACATAAATACAATAAACCGGTTCTCCTCTATCATAAAATTCTTTTTGGTTAATGATAGTGTCAATTGCGATGGCTGTTTTCCCTGTTTGCCGGTCGCCAATTATTAATTCTCTTTGACCTCGTCCAATAGGAATCATTGCATCAATTGCTTTAATTCCGGTTTGTAAGGGTTCATTAACGGGTTGACGATATATTACACCAGGAGCTTTTCTTTCTATTGGCATTTCAAATAATTCTCCTTCTATAACCCCTTTTCCATCAATAGGTTCTCCTAATGTGTTAATCACTCGTCCTAACAAACCTTCGCCTACTTTAATAGAAGCAATTTTTTTAGTTCGTTTTACAGTATCACCCTCATTAATATTTTCAGGATCTCCTAATAACACAATCCCTACATTATCTTCCTCAAGGTTAAGAACAATTCCCTTTAATCCATTTTTTTCAAATTCTACTATTTCTCCTTGTTCAGCATTGGATAGGCCATAAACCCTTGCAATACCATCACCAATGGTTAATACTGATCCAATTTCTTCAAGGTTTGCTTCTGCTTCAAAGCCTGCAAGTTCCTGACGCAATATGGCTGATACTTCAGCCGGTTTAATGTCTGCCATAATAATTTATTTTACTTTATGACTAATATTGTTTTACAAATAAGTTTTTGTTAAAATTATTCTTTAGTTTTCTAAGTTGATTCACAACACTGGCATCATATTGATAGTCTTCTATTTGCATGATAAAGCCACCAATAATCTGTTCGTCAATTTCCTCCTCAAGCAATACATTTTTCTTAATCATATCAGCCAGTTTTGAAGTAATTTTGTTTTTAAATGCGGAATCTACTTTATATGAGGTAATTAGTTTTGCTTTTACTTCATTGTTGTAATCTAAATATAGGGTTTCAAAGGCATTACAAATATCTTGTACATATACTTCTCTACCTTTTTTAGTAATTAATTGGAGAAACAAAAGTGTAAGTTTGGAAATTCTATTATCTACCCCGAACAATGCTATAAGAACTTTAACTTTTTTAGAAGAATCAAGAACGGGATTAGCTAAAACCTTACGTAAAGTACGATTTTCTTCTAAAACAGTATTTACTAATTTTAAGTCTGTTGCCACCCTGTCAATTTCTTTATTTTCAATTGCCAGGTCAAAAACAGCTTGTGCATATCGTTTTGCCAATAACTGAACACTCATTTTTTAATATTTAGTTGAGACTAAACTCTTTTAATAAACTGGAAACATACTCTTTTTGTTTCTTTTTATCTTTTAATTCTTCTCTTAGAATTTTTTCAGCAATTTGAATTGAATAATCTGCCACTATATTTTTTAACTCAATTATCGCTGCATTTTTCTCTAGTTTAATTTGTTCTCTTGCACTTTCTACAATCTTATCTGCTTCTATAGCAGCTTTTCCACGGGCTTCTTCAATAATTTTTTCTTTTATTTTACGGGCTTCAACTAAAATTTCGTCCCTTTCTTCTTTTGCTTCCGCTATTAATTTTTCATTATCGGCTTTTAGCTGTGCCATTTGTTCGCGTGCTTTTTTTGCGGCGTCAAGAGATTCCTGAATACTTTCTTCCCTTTCTTTCAATCCTTTTAAGATGGCGGGCCAGGCATATTTACCTAAAACCCACAATACCAATAAAAAAGTAAGGGTCATCCAAAATATAAGTCCTAAACCGGGATTAATAAGTTGCATAATTTTAATCTTTTAATCTTTACAATAGCATTCCAGCCAATCGCTGGAATGCTTTTTTGTTTTTAAAGAGTTTGCTGTAATTAAACAAAAAGGATAATTAAACAAACAACAATGGCGAAGAAGGCAACACCTTCAATTAATGCAGCTGATACAATCATGTTGGAACGAATGTCGCCAACGGCTTCAGGCTGACGAGCAATAGCTTCTACAGCACCTCTACCAATTTGACCAATACCAATACCTGCGCCAATTGCAGCAATACCTGCACCTAAACCGGCACCCATTTTTGCTAATGGAACCAAATCGGTTACAGCTTGTAATAATACAGTTAATAAATGCATAATGGTTATTTATTTAGTGAATGATAAAAAATTTAAAAATTAATGTGATTCTTCTACTGCCATGCCAAAATATAAAGCAGAAAGAATTACAAATACATATGCTTGAATAAATGAAATTAATACTTCTAATATATCCAGGAAAACGGAAAATAATACCGAAACAACAGAAACACCGTAGCCAACGCCCACACCTATTTTCCCAAATATAAATATTAATGCAACAAACCCTAAAACTACTGCATGCCCTGCTATCATATTCGCAAACAAACGAATCGCCAGGACAATTGGTTTTGTAAACATTCCCATAACTTCAACAATGGGCATTAATGGAATTGGAAATTTAAGCCACCATGGTACGCCCGGAGTATTAAATATATCTTTCCAGTAATGCTTATTTCCACTAACAGTAGTAATGATAAATGTAAAAACAGCCATTACTGCTGTAATACCAATATTTCCATCAACACCTACCCCCCATGGAAAAAAGGGAATAATACCCATTAGATTATTTAATAAAATAAAAAAGAATAATGTTAATAAGTAAGGGGTGTATTTTAAATAATGTTTTTCTCCAATAGAAGATAATGCCACCTCATCACGAATAAAAATAATAAGAGGTTCCATTAACGACTGAACCCCTTTTGGGGCTTTCCCCTTTCTTTTTTTGAAAGATCTTGCAGTTATAAACACAATTATTAAAAGTATAATTGAGTTTACCCATAATGTAAATACTGTTTTAGTAATAGATAAATCGTATTTTGGCAGTGTTTCTTTACCATCCGGACCTTTTCTTACTATTTTTCCTGCATTCATTCCGTCTTCGGCTATGTAATATCCTTTGTAAAATCCATGGTGGTGATGAAATTCTGATGACCAAAATGAAATCCATTTTCCTTTATCATAAAGAATTACAGGTAAAGGAACAGTTAAATGATATTTTCCAACAGAGAAAATGTGAAATTCATATCCATCTGAAACATGATGAATAATTAATTTCCCAACATCCATACTTTCTTGTTCTGTTTCTTTTTCTTTGAGTTCTTTGTTATGTTTTATTAAATTTTCCTCACTTGCGTGGGCGTTTAATACAAAACCGAAGGAAAGGAATAAAACCAATAAGGCTATAACTGACTTACTTACAATATTTTTATTTGTCATTTATGTATGGAATCTTCGTTTCATTAATTGTTTGCAATTTTACAAAGAAAAGCTGGATTTGGAAAAATTTTTTAGAATAAATTTAAATACATTAAAATTAATTTTGGGTTCTGCTGTAAATCAAATGATTGCATAAATTTAGTTAAATAAATTTGTTTGCTGTTTGGATAGGTTATTAAAGTTTATTAACTTCACAGCAACAATTTTATCATTAAAAATTTAATGCCATGAAAAAATTTATATTTATTTCCCTAAGTTTATTAGTAATTTTGTTTTCCTCGTGTCAACAAAAAAATGTAAATCATGTTAATATTAAAAACGAAACTGAAGCCGTAAAAAATGTACTGGAAGAGTATGTTATGGCAAATGAAAATAATGATTTTAATTTAATTAAACAGATCTGGGCCCCAGATAGCAATATAATTTTATTTGGAACTAATTCTGATGAAAAATTGATAGGCTGGAATAATATTCAGAAAGCAATAAAAAAACAATTTGCTAATTTTAGTCATACTTATATAACCGTTTTACATCAAGATGTTAATATTAGTAAAACCGGAAATACAGCATGGTTTGCTGAAATATTAAACTATAGCTTTGTTTATAAAGGCAAGGCAAGAAGCTACCCAGGTGTGAGGTTTACAGGAGTATTGGAGAAACGTCCAGATGGATGGAAGTTGGTGCAAGGTCATCTTTCTATACCTGCTAATAGCGTAAATTCTTTTGAAAAATAAAATTCCTTAATGATTTTATATCTTTAAGATAAAAAGAGATGAAATCACAACCAGATTTCATCTCTTTTTTTATTTTTTGTTTCTTATTTGGCCCCTATAGGGTTTGCAATAACAGTAGTTTTTATAACCATACTAAGAGTAAAACTAACTCCTCCTGTATTAGTAGTACCACTTAATTTTACAGTAAAAGAATTTTTATCGGATAAAATTGCTCCTAATTGATCCATCTGGCCATTATCATTATTAATGGTTAGCGAAGCTCCGTTGTTTATAGTTACATTATTAAAACTCCAGGTGGCTGTGCGGGATGCGTTTTTAACTTCTAAAACCCCATTTACCAAAGTAACAGGTTTAGAAACATTTTTGAAATTTGCAGTAATTTCATTTACAGTCCAACTTTTAATGTAATGCAGGTATTTTGATACCTCAGCGTCAGAAGTGGGGTCTATTGTAACCGACTGTGAAAAAGATACATTAGAGACATTATTAATGCCTGATGCCGGGCTGACAACTACTGGTATGTCGGCAGGAAAGTCTGCTTTAAATTTAATGTCTAAAAGTTTAGCACATCCGGACATAAATAGCACAACAATTAAAGCGGTAGAGAATGCGATTTTAATTTTCATAAATAGAAAGATTAAAGAGTTAGAAAAGAATTAAGCTGTCACAAATATAATGGATTTTTGTTTATAAAAAATTATTTAATTAAAAATGATGATTATGTAAATACTGTTTCTTATTTATTTTTTCTAAATATTATTATTTTTTAATGTTTTTGCAATCGTTATAAATATGATGTTTTTTATTTTAACTATCGAAATTTAATTATAAAGTTCTTTTATCTAAAATTTATTAATCTATAAATTTTAGATAAAAAGAAATGATTAATTTTACTAAATGAATAAAAAATTATAAATGATTAAAAATCAAGGAGGTAAAAATGTTAAATAACAAAATTAGTTCACTTAAGGCAATGGAAATTTTGGATTCCAGGGGTAATCCGACAGTAAAAGTATATATTGAACTTAGTGATGGAACTATGACTTCCGCTTCAGTTCCTTCAGGAGCCAGTACCGGAGAAAATGAAGCTGTAGAATTGCGTGATGGAGATAAAAAAAGATACGGAGGAAAAGGTGTTTTAAAAGCTGTTTCTAATGTTAATAAAGTTATTGCTCCGGCATTAATAGGGATGCACGCTAATGAACAGGCTTTAATTGATTATAAAATGATTAACCTGGATGGAACAAATAATAAATCTAAATTAGGGGCAAATGCTATTTTAGGGGTTTCTATGGCTGTAGCGCGTGCTGCTGCTCAATCAGCAAGAGTGCCATTATATCAATATTTGGGGGGTGTAGGAGCGCGAAGAATTCCTGTTCCAGCCATGAATATTATAAATGGAGGAGAGCATGCAGATAATAGTGTCGATATTCAGGAATATATGGCTGTTCCTGTTGGCGCTCCTAATTTCAGAGAAGGATTACGCTATATTGCAGAAACATTTCATGTTTTAAAAGGAATTCTGAAAAAACGCGGACTTTCAACCGGGGTTGGTGATGAAGGTGGCTTTGCACCTAATTTATCAAGTAATGAAGATGCAATAGAAACTATAATCCAGGCTATAGAAAAAGCCGGCTATAAACCCGGAAAAGATATTTCTATAGCTTTGGATAGTGCTGCCAGTTCATTCGTGACAGGTGTTGACAATTATGATTTAAAATGGTCGGGAGCCGGAAAAATGAACAGCGATGATTTAATAAAATTAGCTGAAGATTGGGTTTCCAAATATCCTATTGTTTCATGGGAAGATCCTTTAGGTGAAAATGACTGGGCAGGATTTAAGAAATTTACGGATGTTTTAGGGGAGAAAATTGAAATTGTTGGTGATGATTTATTTGTTACTAATACTAAATATATTTCTCGAGGAATTAAAGAGGGGTCTGCAAATGCAGCTTTAATTAAATTAAATCAAATAGGATCTGTCTCTGAAACAATAGAGGCGGTGAGAATGTGCCGTGATGCAGGATGGAGATATTTTATTTCACATCGATCGGGAGAGACTTCAGATACTTTCCTTGCTGATTTTGCTGTTGCCATGGATGGAGGTCAGTTAAAAACCGGGTCTGCAAGCCGTAGCGAAAGACTGGCAAAGTATAATAGGTTATTGGAAATTGAACAGGAACTGGGAAGTTCTTCTTTTTATTATTGGAAATAAATATTTTTTATGTTAAGAATAAGGCTGTCTGAAAAGGCAGCCTTTTTTTTGTTTTTTACCGTTCTTGAGACTGAAATTTAGGTTTTAGCACGCATTATTAAAACAAAAACTGTACTTTTATACCAAATGTTTTTTTAGAAAAACACACATTGGAGATAGTGTTATATTTAACTGTTTGTAAGATTTTTTATAAGAAATGTTGATAATTAGAATATTTATATGAGAAAGACAATATCAAAAAGTATAAAAAAAACAATGGGAACAGCACCTGTTTTTTTTACGGCTATTTCTACTATTCTGGGAGCTATTTTATTCCTCAGATTTGGTGTTGCCGTTGGTACTGTTGGTTTATTAGGCGTTCTTTTTATCATTATTCTTGGACATTTGGTTACTCTTCCCACAGCCATGTCAATTTCAGAAATTGCTACTAATCAAAAGGTAGAAGGTGGGGGCGAGTATTATATGATTTCAAGGTCATTTGGCTTAAATATTGGTGCCACCATTGGGATTTCGTTATTTTTCTCACAGGCTATAAGTATTGCATTTTATATTATGGCCTTTTCTGAAGCCTTCTCCCCATTAATTCAATATTTGCATATTCATTATGGTATTTTAATTCCTGTCAGGGCAATTAGCATTGGAAGTTTGTTATTACTTGGTGTTGTAATATGGACTAAAGGAGCTAATATAGGGGTAAAAATGATGTATGTTGTAGTCACAATTTTATTCATTTCTTTAGTCGCCTTTTTCCTTGGACACCCTGTTTCTGATATGGCACAAGCCGGGCAAACAATTAAACCAGTAAGAAATTTGGATAAGTTATTTATTGTTTTTGCAATTATTTTTCCTGCTTTTACCGGAATGGATGCCGGGGTAGGACTTTCCGGTGATTTAAAAAAACCTGAAAAATCTATTCCTAGAGGAACCATATGGGCAACTGTTACGGGTATGGTAATTTATATTTTTGTAGTAATTAAATTAAATGCCTCCGCCTCACCGGAAGAGCTTATTGCCCATCCTTTAATTATGAGTAAAATTGCCATTTATGGCTGGATAATTATTCCATTGGGACTTGCAGCAGCAACCATATCAAGTGCAATAGGAATGATTTTAGTTGCTCCGCGTACATTACAAGCCATCGGTAACGATGATTCTTTTCCATCCCAAAAGCTAAATAAATATTTTAACAAAGGAGTTGGGGAAACTAATGAGCCTAAAAATGCTACATTAGTTACATTAATTATTGCGCTTATATTCGTTAGTCTTGGTGGAATTGATGTTGTAGCTAAAATTATCTCCATGTTTTTTATGGTGACTTACGCATCAATGAACTTGATCTCTTTCTTTAATCATTTTGGGGCAGATCCTTCTTACAGACCGGCGTTTAAATCCAAATGGTTTATTTCATTACTTGGATTTATAATGGCAACATTATTAATGTTTCTTATGAGTATGCTTTACGCTTCAATAGCTGTTATTGCAATATTGATACTTTATATTTTTATTAATAATTATCATAAAGAAAGAAGTGGCCTCGAATCAATATTTCAGGGAGTTATGTTTCAGGTAAGCAGAAAACTCGCCGTTTTTCTTCAAACAGCTTCTAAAAATAAGGAGACCTGGAGGCCTTCCGCAATATGCATATCTTCCGATACTTTTGAAAGAGATAAGATATTTGATTTGCTTAACTGGATTTCTTTTTCCCATGGTTTCGGAACTTATATCCATTATATTCAGGGTTATTATTCTAAAGAAACAAATAAAGAAGCAAAAAAAATAATGGATAGATTAATTCAAAAATCTAATAAAACTGTTGGTAACATGATTGTTGATACAGTAATTTCACCTTCATATACTTCCGCAATAGCTCAAATTATACAAACTCCAGGAATTGCAGGTATGGAAAATAATATGGTTGTTTTTGAATATGATAAACATCAACCAGATCAATTGTCTCGCATTATTGAAAATTTAAGAATGGTTGAAGCCGGTGAATTTGATATCTGTATTTTAGGGGCTTCTATGCGTAATATTAAATATGAAAACGGAATTCATATATGGGTAAGAGATGTTAACAGAGATAATGAGAGGTTAATGATTTTATTAAGTTATGTAATACTTGGGCATCCTGATTGGAGGCATTCTTCAATGAGTTTATTTATTTTAACTGATAGAACAAAAATGGATAAAACCAGAGAGGATATAACTAAATTTGTTAAAGATGGCAGAATTCCGGTTTCTCCTCATAATATCAGAGTAATAGAAAGGGAGGCAGAGGGTAATTATAGAAAAGCAATTAGTGACTTTTCCTCTGAAGCTGCCCTGACTATTGTTGGTTTTTATAATGAACAATTAAAAAAAGAAGGAGAAAAACATTTTGAAGGTTTTGATGATGTTGGGGATATTTTGTTTGTAAATGCCCATAACCTTATTGAAATAGAATAGCATTGGGCTAATATTACCTTTTTTTTGACATTATTATTAAAAAGCTTTCAAAATAATACGCTTTATAATTTAACACATTAAAATATAATTAAATTTGCCAGATTTATTAAAACAATAAAATATCTAATATGCCTAATAATCAGTTTGTTGTTATTGGAATAGGTCAATTTGGAGAGGCTATTGCACGCTCTTTGTCAAAAAAAGGGGCAGAGGTAATGGCAATTGATAAAGATCAGGAAAAGGTGGACTACATAGCCAATGACGTTGCCTATGCTGTTGCCCTTGACTCTACAGATAAAAATGCCTTGATATCTCAGAATATTCAAAATTTTGATGCTGTGGTAATTGCTATTGGTACCGATTTTGAAGAACTTTTGCTGACAGCTGTTAATTTAATAGAATTAAATATTAAAAGAATTATTGTTCGGGCAAAAGGAAAAGTTAACAGGATGATATTGCAAAAGTTAGGCCTTAAAGAAATATTTTCCCCTGAATTTGAAGTAGGACAAGTGGTGGCTGAAAGACTACTGAATCCAAGTATGGTAAATTTTCTGGAACTTCCTGACGGATATATTATTACAGAAATTAAAGCTCCAAAATCAATTGTAGGTCAAACACTTGGCTCTGTTAAACTGCGCGAATCGTATAATATTAATTTGGTAACTATTAAACATGAAGTAGAAGAAACAGTGGGTAGGAATATTGTAACAAAAGAACATATTAAAGGAGTTCCTCAAAAAGATACTGTCATTAATAAAAATGATTCTTTGGTTATTTTTGGCGCAACAAGAGATATTGAAAAATTCATTGATATTAATAGCTAATATATTATGCCTTCCCGGTTCTTTAAATTTCGTGAAAGTATAAATCTTAGGATTTTTAGTAGTAAAAATAGTGTGATTTTTATACTTAGAACCCTAAGCTTACTTGTCTTTTTATTGGTTATAGGAACAGGTATTTATTATTATGGATTTCCTAAAACACATCATTCTTTACTGCTTACCGAAAGAATAATTGAATGGAGCCTGGCTTTTTTTTCTTTGAAATATTTATTGTATGTTTTTTATGACTTTCATCCTAAAGAGTTTCTGAAAAAAAATTGGATTGAAGGTCTTGTACTTCTTTTTTTTATTTTCTATATCCTTTTTCCAACCTTATTTAACGATGTTCTTTTTAATGTTTTTTTTAATGACATTATTGAAAATCATTCGCTTTTACTTTTTCAGTTATATTTTATTAGTATTTTTTTTGTTGAACTTGGTAAGTCAGGACCTAAAATAACAGCTTTAAACCTGAAACCTACTACTATGCTTATTTTATCTTTTGTGATTTTAATAGGAACAGGAACAGGTTTACTTATGCTACCGGAAATGACAACTCATCACTCATTTAATTTTTTAAATGCGTTGTTTACTGCTACTAGTGCAAGTTGTGTAACCGGACTTATAGTTGTTGATACAGCTACCTTTTTTACACTTAAGGGACAAATTATTATTATGTTGCTTATTCAGTTGGGAGGTATTAACATGATTTCTTTTGCTACTTTTTTTGCTACCTTTTCTAAATCTTCCGGAAGCATTAAATATCAAAGTATGATTAAAGAGGTCCTTAGTGCAGAAAGACTTTCAGATAGTAAGCATTTACTTAGAAGTATTATTATTTTTAGCTTGTTAATAGAAACACTGGGAACTGTTTTAATGTATTTTTCCTGGGGAAACTATACTTTTGCGCACTGGCAAACGAAACTTTTCTATTCCCTTTTTCATGCTGTTTCGGCTTTTAATAATGCCGGGTTTTCTGTTTTTTCCAGTAATCTTTATCAAACCGGAATACAACACCTATATGGATTGCAGATAATAATTATGTTTCTGATATTTTTTGGAGGTTTTGGATTCATGGCAATGGAAGATGTTTTTAGTATAAAAAGGATTAAACAACGTTTTAAAATGCCCTGGAAGAAGTTAAATGTTGGAACAAGAATTACATTGTATGTTTCTCTAACTTTAATTGCAATAGGGGCTTTAGGGTTTTATTTGTTGGAAAGAACCCATATTTTGGCCGGAGATGGCATTATCCAAACTATAGTCACATCATTATTTCAATCTGTTACAACCAGAACAGCTGGGTTTAATACTGTTGATATTTCTAAGCTTACTACTCCGGTTTTGTTGCTGTTTATTTTTCTTATGTTTATTGGTGCCGGTTCAGGGTCTACCGGCGGGGGTATTAAAGTTAGTACTTTTGCTGTAATTTTGAAATCAGCAATTGCTACTATAAAAGGAGAGAAAAATGTCGTCTTTTTTAAAAGAACAATTCCTTTTTCAATTGTTGACAGGGCATACTCCATTGCATTGTTTTCTATTTTTATTATATTTATTTCTGCCTTTTTGTTAACGATTACAGAACCTGATGTTCCATTTATTAAATTACTTTTCGAAGAATTTTCGGCTTATGGAACTGTAGGACTGTCGACAGGTATTACTTCGACTTTATCAGAAGCGGGAAAGTCAATTATTATTACATCTATGTTTATTGGCAGGATAGGGTCATTGACATTAGCCATGGCATTAAGTTCACGCGCATTTTATACTAAGTTTAAATATGCTGAAGCTTCTGTTATGGTTGGTTAAAGCTTGTTAATTTGGATATATCTCCTAATAACTTTGAAAGAAATTTGCAATGAAAGAAACATTTGATTTTATAGAAAAACAATTAGAAAAAAATAATAAAATTGTTTTACTGACTGTTATAAACTGGTATGGCAGTAGTCCGGGTAAAACCGGATTTAAACTGGCAGTTTCATCAAATGGTAGCTTTTTTGGCTCTATAGGCGGTGGTGCTATGGAACATCGCCTGGTAGAAAAAATGAAAAAGAAACTGAATTCAAGTGAAGAACTCTATCCGGAAATAGAATTTTATAATCACGACCCTGATGCTAAAGATAATAAGTCAGGTATGATTTGTTCCGGAAATCAAACTATTGCATTTATTCCATTGCATAAGAAAGATTTGCATGAAGTTCGGTTAATGTTATCTATTATTAATAATAAAGAAAAAGGAATTTGGGTTATCAATCCAAATGGAATGAGTATAGTGCCAAATAAGGTATTGGGTAAAAGAAAAATTACGAAGATTAAATCGGAAAAAATATGGGAATATGCTGAGCAACTTGGAATGCCTGACACTCTTTTTATTTTTGGCGGAGGGCACGTGGGTTTGGCGTTGAGCAAAGTGTTTTACAATTTGAACTTCAGGGTGGTTATTCTTGATAACCGCAAAGATCTAAATACCATGAAGGCAAATCATTTTGCTGACGAGAAAATTGTTATTGATTATGCAGATTCAGGGAAATATGTTACGAATGGATTCAATATATATGTTGCAGTTGTAACTTTTGCTCATAAGAGCGATGCCCAGGTTTTAAAGCAAATGATAAATAAGGATATTAAATATCTTGGGATGATGGGTAGTGCAAAAAAAATTGAAACGATTTATGATAACCTTATTAAAGAAGGAATATCAACAAGTTCTTTGGCAAAAGTTTTTGCTCCTATCGGAGTGCCTATAAACAGCGAAACTCCTGATGAAATTGCCATAAGTATTGCGGCTCAGATTATTAAAGTAAAAAATGATTAAAAAGTGTTTATAACCACAGGGACATTCTTAAATTTTAAAATAAAAAAATTCTGTTTTTATAGGTGTTAAGATTTACTTGTTATTATATAAGTTCATAGTGCGATCTATTCCGATAGCAACAAAACTCTTTACAATATCAATTGATTTATGAATTTTTGGTGTTAATATTTCTTCTTCTTTTTTAGTCCATTTTCCAAGCACATAATCAACCTGGTAACCTCTTGGAAAATCATTTCCTATACCAATTCTTAATCTGGGGAAAACAGTTGTATTTAATGTTTCTATAATACTTGTTAACCCATTGTGCCCGGCATCACCACCTTTCTTTTTCAAACGTAATGTTCCAATAGGTAAGGCAATATCATCAAGAATAACTAATAAATTTTCTATAGGAATTTTTTCTTTTTGTAACCAATATTTCACAGCTTTTCCGCTAAGGTTCATATATGTGGTAGGTTTAATAACGACAAGAGTTTTACTTCTGAACTTAACTTTAGACACTGAAGCCAGACGTTGGGTTTCAAATTCTCCTTTTAATTCATTTACCAAAATATCTGCAACAACAAACCCTATATTATGTCTGGTATTTTCATATTCTGATCCAATATTTCCCAAGCCTGCAATAAGATATTTCATTTTGAATATTTTATAACAAATATAATACCAAATATATGTCTTTTATTGTTTTATATAATAAAATTAAGGGGTAAAACCTTAGTCTTACCCCTTAACTATTATTCAATATTGAAAATAAAAAAACCGAGATAATTTTAACTAATCTTCAGTTTCTTCAGTTTCTTCAGCTTCTCCTTCAACAACAGCACCTCTGGCAGTTTTAACACTTACAACCACAGCATTAGTAGGATCAAGGAATTGCAAACCATCAATATCAATTTCCCTAACTTTTATAGAGCGACCAATGTCAAGTTTGGAAATATCTAAAGTAATGTTGTCTGGCATTTTTTCAATAAGCCCTTTTACTTTTAATCTTCGTAATTTGAGTCGTAATTTACCACCTTTTATAACTCCCGGTGCGGTACCTTCCAGTTTTACCGGAATAGCAAGTGTTACAGGTTTTTCGTTTGTTAATTCCAGAAAATCTGCATGTATTACTTCGTCGGTAGTTGGATGATACTGTACATCCTGAAGAATGGTGTCATATTTTTTGCCGCCGGCTTCAATTTCAAAAATAAAAACCTCGGGAGTAAATAATACTTTTTTAAAGTCCAGTTGATCCAGCAAAACCGGAACCTGAGCTTTACCACCATAAATAATACAAGGAACTTTGCCTTCTTTTCTGTTCTTTTTAGCATCTTTTTTCCCTACGTCCGCTCTTAGCGCACCGCTCAATGATACTTTTTTCATGATTTTATATATTAAATTAAAAAATAATTACTTAGTACTTTGCCCAATATTAAACAAAGAACTAATAGATTCATAGTTTTCTACACGTTTAATTACCTCAGATAATAAGTTTGCTGTTGTTAAAACTTTAATTTTATCACTCTTTTGCTTTTGAGGAATAGTATCTGTAACAACAACCTCTTTAAAAGGCGATTTTTCAATATTTTCAAAGGCATTGCCTGAAAAAATGGGATGTGTTGCAATGGCTCTTACGCTTTTAGCTCCTTTATCCATAATAAGGTTAGCTGCTTTGGTAATAGATCCTCCCGTATCAATAATGTCATCTACTAATACAACATCTTTACCTTTAACATCACCTATAAGTCGCATTTTTTCAACAACATTAGGTTTATTCCTTTGTTTATAACAAATTGCAAATCCGGTTCCAAGAGCTTTAGCATAAGATGCCGCCCGGCGTGTACCTCCTGTATCAGGAGAAGCCATCATTAAATTATCCAGGTTTAACCCTTGCAAGTAAGGATAAAAAATAACAGAAGCGTATAAATGATCAACCGGCACATCAAAAAAACCTTGAATTTGATCCGCATGTAAATCAATTGTTATTAACCTGTTTATTCCTGTTGAAGTAAGTAAATTAGAAATCATTTTTGCACCTATCGAAACACGGGGCTTATCTTTTCTGTCCTGTCTTGCATATCCAAAATATGGTATAACGGCTACAATTTTTCTGGCAGAAGCTCTTTTTGCTGCGTCTATCATCATTAAGAGTTCCAGAATGTTATCTGCAGGAGGAAAAGTAGATTGAACAATAAAAACATCTCTACCACGAATGTTTTCCTCGTAAGAAGTCTGAAACTCTCCATCAGAAAAATGAACAACTTCTGATAATCCGAGTGATGTTCCATAGCTTTGAACAATTTTTTCTGCCAAATATTTACTTTGGCGGCCGGCGAAAATACTAACCATTGGATCTTGCATTGCTATAATTTGATGGAAATGAAAATGCGGTGCAAAAGTAAAAGAAAAAATCATGTAAGTACATGATTTTTTTAATTTTATTTTAATGAAAATTTCATTGAAACAGGATTATGATCACTGTCCGCAAAATTCAGATCAATAGTTTTTACTTTTAATAATTTAATGTTTGGCGATAAAACAAAATAATCAATTGTTGTGGTTCCGTTTTCTCCCCTTACAAATGATTTATTATTTGCTCTGTTGGTAGGAGCTTTTGAATCATAAGCCCATTGCCATTCTGGAGGAAATGTTTTATTACTCATTTGTACCTTTGTGGGCTCATAGCGGTCTCCGGAATAATTTCCTTTTGGCTTGAAGTCAGGCGGATTAGCATTCCAGTCGCCACCGGCTACAACATAATTTCCTTTTTTGTATTCTTCCAGCATCTTATCTTTTAAAATGTTAAGTTCTTTTACACGCAATAAACTGTCGTATATGTATGCTGAATTGTGAGTATTCATTAGTACTAAATCTTTTCCGTTTGATAAGGGGAAACGTGTTAAAATAAAACAACGATCCAATAAAAATAATTTATCCGGCCATGGTGCTATCAACGGATATGCATACCGTGTAGCCTGAATAAAAGGGAACTTTGTTACCGTCATTAATCCTCCTTTTACGTGTCCCATTGGATTGCTCCACGGTACGGGCACAAATGGGCATACATAATTATAAGCAAAAACAACATGGCTGCCTTTGTCAGCATTGCTTATAGATTTTACTTCATTAATATCATAGCTGCGATTTGAATGTTTATCAACTTCCTGAATAAACCAAAAATTAACCGTATCGTTACTGCTTATAAATTTATCAATGCCATGAAGGTATTTTTCTACATCCTTTTTTGGAGGCCTTACTTTTTTTCCTCCGTCATAAAAAAAGTCCATTTCAGCACCTAAACCGGCATAACCAATATTCCAGGTAATAATATTAAAGGTGTCTTTGACAAGTGGTTTTACAACAGGTGTCTTTTCTCCTTTCATTAAGTTCATAACCTTGGGAGGTTTATAATCTGATGCCGTTATATAAACAATAAAAACAGCAAATAATATAACGGCTATAAGGGTTATATAGCCAACAATTTTTAAAATTTTTTTCATCTGTTTATAATTTTATATTTCATTGGTAAGTTGAATTTTAAAATAATATAACAATTATTATTTTGCATGATTTGATAATTATTTGGTTTTGGCGGTTCCATGTGGAAATAAGTCATTAAAGATTTGTAATATTATGTTTTTATAATAATTTTCTTAGTGTGACATTTCTTTTTGCAATATGCTAAAAATTATTAAATTAAAGACTCTCAATACAAATTTTTTTTAAAATTAATCCAAACCTTTTTCCAGCCAATTTTTACCATTGAAAAAAACCACATATTTAATTCCAATATCTTTAAGCCTTTTTGTTGCTTCATCGAAGAATAAATTTAATTCTTCAGGTTTATGAGCATCTGATGAAATAATAATTGGTATGTTCATTTCTTTTAACTGGTATAAAATAAAATCATCGGGAAAAAAACTATTGGAACGTTTTTTATATAATCCACGCGTATTTAATTCAACAATGAGGTCTTTTTCTTTGATTAAAAATAATGTTTCCATTGCAAGCTCTTTATACCACCTTTCAGTTTCGTGAAAAAACCTGTTTTTATTATGCATTTTTATTTTATCAATATGGCCTACTATATCAAATTGTTGTGTTTCAACCATATCGTTAACCTGATAATAATATGTTTTAACAGCATTTTTTATATCTCCATTAAAAAATTCTCTTAACCCTCTGTCGTAAATTTCTTTGTTAGGACCGTCTATAAACCAAAGACTGTCAGAGTTGTCAGGTTTTACCAAGTGTACCGAACCAATTAAATAATCAGCTTGAACTTTATTTTTCCATTTTCTAAAATTATTAGAAAATACCGGAATATAATCCATTTCTAAAGACCTGTATAACTTTATCTGATTCTTATATTTATTTTTAAGAGCATCTGTTTCTTTAATATAATCACTAATTTTTTCCTGTTTTAATGAAAATTTTGTTTCAAAAGGTAGAGGTGAATGTTCGGAAAATCCAATTGCAATAAAACCTAAATCCAAAGCCTTCTGTACATAATCCTCTAAGGGGGATGTTCCGTCAGAAAAGTTACTATGTTGGTGAAAATTATAATTTATCATAAAAGAAAAAATTTAATATTGCAAATTAACCATTTCTTTTTTACATACCGGGTTAAATGTTTTAATTATACTAAACTATAATGATAGATGTTCTTATATGGTGTTATTTAGTTATCATAAATTTATTATAATACATATTATAAATATTCATTTTTTTTCATTTGTTATTTATCGTTAAAAGATAAACAAATATAATATTATCGGTTTCTTATTTCCTTAATTTTGATAGATTCAAAAGTTAGAATCTGTTTAATCGTTTATAATAATTAAAACATTTCATTATGAAAAAAAGTAAATTTATTTGGATTCCCGTAATGGTTTTTATGCTTTTTGGTATGATGCCATCTTCATCATTTGCAGGAAATACTGGAAATAATGATCTTTTGTGTCGTTTTCCTACGCTACATAATAACACTATTGTTTTTGAAGCTGCAGGTAATTTATGGAAAGTAAACCGTAATGGAGGTGTTGCCACACGTCTTACCACTGATCCTGGATATGATATGATGCCCCGGTTTTCTCCAGATGGAAAAATTATTGCTTTTACAGGGCAGTATGAAGGAAATGTAGATGTATATACCATTCCCATAACCGGGGGAATGGCAAAAAGAATAACTTATCATTCGGATGTTGTAAAAAAAGCTCCTACACGTTGGGGGCCGAATAATATGGTAGTTACCTGGACTCCAAATGGAAACGATATTGTTTTTTTATCACGAAGAAATTCATGGAATTCATGGTTTGGAAAGTTGTTTGAAATTAATAAAGATGGTGGTCTCGCCAAGCCATTACCTTTACCTAAAGGTGGTGTTTTGTCATATAGTCCTGATGGCAGTAAAATTGCATATAACAGAATTTTTAGAAATTTCCGGACATGGAAAAGGTATAAAGGAGGTCTTGCACAGGATATATGGACTTATGACTTAAAAAGTCATAAAATAAAACAAATTACTCACTGGAAGGGTACAGATACTTATCCTATGTGGTATAAAAACACTATTTACTTTGCTTCCGATCGTGGGCCAAACCAGAGACTTAATATATGGGCCTACGATATTACTACCCGTCAATTCCGTCAGATTACACATTTTAAAAATTTTGATGTAGACTGGCCAAGTTTGGGAAATAATGGAATTGTTTTTCAAAATGGAGGAAGCTTATATGTTCTTGATTTACCTTCAGAGCAATTGCATAAACTACAAGTAACTGTTCCTGATGATGGTAGTCATAGTCGCCCTCGCTGGGTAAACGCCTCTAAAATGATTCGTAGTTTCGGGATAGCTCCTAATGGTAAAAGAGTGCTTTTCGGTGCCAGAGGAGATATTTTTACTGTTCCTGCAAAACATGGACTTACCCGTGATATCACCCGTACTTCAAATGCTCAGGAACAATATCCTGCCTGGTCACCAAATGGGAAATTGATAGCTTACCTTACCGATAGTAACGGCTCAAACGAAATAGCAATTCGTCCTGCTGATGGTTCCGGCACTCAAAAACTTGTTACTCATTTTTCAAAGGGATACTATTATTATCCACTATGGTCTCCGGCAAGTGACAAACTGGCTTTTTCTGATAACAATCATGTGCTTAGGTATGTTGATATTAATACAGGAAAAACTTATCGTATAGACCAGGATCCAATAAGTCCCATTCTTGATATTCACTGGTCTCCTGATGGAAAATGGATTGCCTATAGTAAAATTAACAAAAGTGGAATTCCACAGATATATTTTTATAGCCTGGATAGCGGGAAGTCTATAAAAGTAAGTACCGGCATGAATGCTGATAGCGATCCTGTATTTAGCCCTGATGGAAAATATCTCTATTTTGTTTCTGCCAGACATGAGAATCCTACTTTTAGTGAAACAGAATTTAATATTGCCACTGAAAAAATGGATGGAATATATATGCTTACACTGCAAGCTTCTGAAAAATCTCCTTTTGCTCCTAAATCTGATGAAGGAATTCCGCTAACATCGAAGAAAAAAGTAACTCCGCCAAAACCGTGGAAACCAGGTAATATTAATCCTATTAAAATTGATTTTAATGGTTTAATGAGCCGTGTTATACCTTTACCAATTGCCCCCGGGGATTATGGAAATATTCAAGCTGCAGGAAATAAGATTTTTTATCAGACAGCTCCTCTTCAAACTATTGAAGGTCCATTGCCGGGTAGCGGACAGTCAGCAATAAAAGTTTTTAATTTAAAAACTAAAAAGGCTCAAACCGTTGTTCCAAACGGAATAAATGCCTATACAGTTAGTGCTAACGGAAGTACAATTGCATATGTTCAAAAGGGAAAATTCTTTCTTATGCCTGCTTCTTCCTTAAATTCAAAAGGAAATACTCCGGTAAATATTTCAAACATGAAAGTATTGATAAACCCAAAACAGGAATGGACAGAAATGTACCATCAGTCATGGAGGTTATTTAATAGCTTCTTTTATAATCCAAAAATGAATGGTGTAAACTGGAAGGCTATTGGAAAAAAATATGATGTTTATCTCCCTAAACTCGGTTGCCGTGAAGATCTTAACTATGTTGTAGGAGATATTATTGGTGAATTGGATAACTCTCATACATATGTTTGGGGTGGTGATGATGATTATACCGGAAAATATAACCCTACAGGTGTTTTGGGTGCTGATTTTGGACTCAATGCAACTTCGGGAAGGTATTATTTTAAGAAAATTTACCATGGTGACAATTCCCGGCCTGCCTATCATTCTCCTCTTATTCAGCCTGGAGTGAATATAAAGACCGGAGATTATCTTCTTGCAGTTAATGGCCGGCAACTAAAGGCTCCCACTAATCCTTATAGTATGTTTGTTAATAGTGTTGGCAAACAAACTATTCTAACTGTTGCAAGTACTCCTGATGGAAAAAATAAACATAATGTAACAGTGAAGCCGGTTGCCAATTCGTTAAGTTTACGCCTTCATAATTGGATAAAAGAGAAAAGAGATTATGTCAATAAAAAGTCTAACGGTAAAATTGGATATATATATCTTTCAGACATGGAAGCTCTTGGAATGGATCAGTTTATTCGCCAATTCTATCCGCAAATAAGTAAACAAGGTTTAATTATTGATGACCGGTTTAATGGAGGTGGCTTTATTGATCAGATTATTCTGGAAAGGCTGAGACGCATCCTTATTGGCATGAGTACAAATCGTGTTCACGCCGAAATGCGTTACCCTGCTCAAGTATTAAATGGTTATAAGGCTACATTAATAAATCATTATTCGGCCTCTGATGGGGATATGTTCCCATATTATTTTCGAAAATATGGTTTAGGCCCACTTATTGGAACTCGGACATGGGGCGGAGTACGTGGTTATAATCATGTATGGACATTATTGGATGGTGGTAAACTTGTTGTTTCCCAAAATAGTATTTATGGCCTTGATTCTAAATGGATTATTGAAAATCACGGCGTTACACCTGATATTAAAGTAGATGATTTACCTAATCAAGTGATGCAGGGGAAAGATAAACAGTTGGATACAGCAATAGACTATCTGATGAAGAAAATCAAAGCTCATCCTATGGTACTCCCAAAACCTCCTGCCGATATTCCTGCTTATCCTACGGGAAAAGATGCCGGGGGTTTGAATTAATATAAAAAACTAGAAAAAGTAATTTTTGTTGATATTTGATTGTCAACATATATAAAAAAAGAAAAGAAGGCACTGTCTTCTTTTCTTTTTTTTATTTCATTGAAAGATTATTGAAAATCAAAAGTTAATTTTTAATTACATATTTTTACTATTATTAACGATATCTTTTATCTTTGTCAAAAGAAGTAAAGATGTTATCTTATTAAATGTTAATAACTATATTGTTATAAATGTGTTTGTTAAAATTTTAATATAAAATTCATACTTAATACGTTTATTACTAATAATATAATAAATTGTAAATACATGGCTAAAATTAAATTAATTTTTGTATTGATTTTTTCTTTTTTGATTAGTTTCAATACTGTAAAGGCACAGAAAACAAAAATAGAGCTTCCCGGGATATATAAAAAATATACATTATTGCCAAATGGCTGGAAATTGACACCTTCCGGCGTTCAGGTAACTGTTGGTGAACTTCCGTTAAATATGGTTGTTACAAATGACGAACATTATGCAATAACTTCCAATAGTGGAATGGGCATTAATTCTTTATCGGTTGTCGATTTGATAAATCATAAGGAGGTGCAGCGAATGATTATTGATAACACGTGGGTAGGATTAGCATTTGGGAAAATGGATAAGAACTTATATGTTTCAGGAGGAAATGATAACCGTATAGAGGTATATGCTTTCCAAAACGGAAGATTAACTCCTTTTGACACGATTCGTGTAGGTGAAAAATTCCCCAAACAAAATATTTCATTAACAGGAATTGCTTATTGGGGTAAAAAGAACAGGTTACTGGCAGTATCTCAAAAAAGTAATTCATTGTATATTATAGATATTCCTGAAAAAAAGGTAATACGTAAAATAGACATGGGGGGTAAATGTTATCAGGTAAATATTAATCATGGTCAAACAAAAGCATATGTTTCGTTGTGGGGTAAGGCCGGTGTTGCGGAAGTAGACCTTAGAAACCTTACCGTTGATCATATCTATCCAACAGGTGATCATCCAAACCAAATGGTTATAACAAAAGATGACCAACGATTGTTTGTTTCAAATGCAAATAATAATAGTGCAACAGCATTAGATTTAAATAATAAAACTGTTAGCGAAACGCTTATAACTTCTTTAATTCCTGATGCTCCTTATGGTAGTACCCCGGATGCTATTGTTTTGGCTGATGATGATGAAAAACTTCTCGTTGCTAATGCAGATAATAATTATCTTGCTGTTTTTGATATTCGGGAACCCGGAGAGGCAAAAAATCTGGGATTTATTCCTGTGGGATGGTATCCTACAGCATTAAATTATTTGCCTAAATCTAATAAAATAGTTGTTGCTAATGGCAAGGGTATTTCTTCCAGGGCAAATCCTGACGGCCCGGTACCCACAAAAAAAAGAAGCAAAAACTGGATGCAAAATTACACAGGAACAATGTTTAAAGGAACGGTTTCTATATTTACTTTTCCCAATAAAAAAGAACTCGCTGCAGACAGCAAAAAGGTATATGATAATACTCCTTACGTTCACAAAAAAAAGTTTTCAAACCGTCAACATATTATTCCTGAAAAGCATACAGGCAAAGAAAGTAATCAGATTAAACATGTTATATACATTATAAGGGAAAATCGTACCTATGATCAGGTTTTTGGAGATATAAAAGAAGGAAATGGAGATTCTTCATTATGCCTTTTTGGATATAAAATTTCTCCAAATGCACATAGTTTGGCGAAACAATTTACTTTATATGATAATTTTTATGTAGATGCAGAAGTAAGTGCTGATGGCCATAACTGGTCAACGGCTGCTTATGCAACTGATTATGTTGAAAAGTTATGGCCTGTAAATTATGGGCATAGAGGAGCCAGTTATGATTTTGAAGGAGGACATCCTATTGCTGCTCCCACTTCTGGTTATATCTGGAATAATGTAATGAATCATGGGAAATCATATCGTAATTATGGGGAGTTTATGAAATTTCATACCATGACTAAAAACGGTGATTATGTCCCTACAGATAAAGATCTGGATAATGTTACGTGCTTGAAATTTCCAGGCTTTAATTTGGGAATCTCGGATTTAACAAGATATGAAATATGGGAAAAGGATTTTGATAGTTTATTGGCAATAAATAAAGTGCCGGCTTTGTCACTTATGCGTTTGCCTAATGACCATTGCTGGGGAACACGTCCCGGAAAGCTAACTCCATTGGCTTATGTTGCTCAAAATGATTATGCATTAGGGCTATTGGTGGACAAAGTTTCGCATAGTAAAATATGGAAAAACACGTTAATTCTTGTTTTGGAAGATGATGCTCAAAATGGCCCGGATCATGTAGATGCGCATCGTTCGGTATTATTAGCTATTGGCCCGTATGTTAAGAGAAATTATGTTGACCATACCTTGTACACCACCTCAGGGGTGTTGAAGACTATTGAATTAATACTTGGTTTGCCACCAATGACTCAATATGATTTGTCCGCAACTCCTATTGTAAATTCTATAACAAATAATTCAAATACAACACCATATAATGTAATTGCACCAAAAATAAATATACATGAGAAAAATAAAAAGACAGCTTATGGTGCTGAGTTGAGTAAAAAATTAAACTTTACACGGGAAGATGCAATTGCTGATGGTGAATATAATAAAATTATATGGAAAGCAGTAAAAGGAAAAAATTCACCTGTGCCTGCACCTGTACATAGTGCCTTTGTAAAAGTAAGAGATAACGGAGGCGATAAAGATTGATAATAATTTTCAACACGTTATGAGATTCTTATTATTAATTTTTAGTTTTTTTTAATGAATAGAAAAATTGTTTTTAGCTTAGATGCCGGAGGAACAAATCTGGTTTTTTCTGCTATTGAAGACGGTAAAGAACGTCCTGAAATACATGTCCTTCCCTCTGATTCAAAATCATTGGAAGATTTCTTTAATAAACTGGTAAAAGGCTTTTCTCAGCTTAAACAACAGTTTAAAGTAAATCCTGTGGCAATAAGTTTTTGTTTTCCCGGGCCAGCTGATTATGAAGCAGGAATAATTGGAAAGTTAGAAAACCTTCCCTTTTTTACTGAAAAGGGAACCCCTCTGGCTAAAATGCTGGAGAATTATTTTAATGTTCCGGTATTTATCAATAACGACGGTGATCTTTTTGCCCTTGGAGAGGCCATTGGAGGTCTGTTACCGGAAATAAATAAATACTCAAATAAAAAGTTTAAAAATTTGCTAGGAGTTACTTTGGGTACCGGCTTCGGAGGAGGTATTATTCAAAATTTTAGATTACTGAGAGGTGATAACTCTGCTTCCGGAGAAATAAATCGTCTGTCAAATTTTTTAAACAGGGAGCAGAGTGTTGAAGAGGTTCTTAGTATTCGTGGAGTAAAAAACCTTTATTCTGATTATGCCGCTATTAATACAGTTGATATACCCGAACCTATAGAGATATATAAAATTGCAAAAGGAAATGCTGACGGCAATCGTGATGCTGCAATAAAAGTATGGAAAAATTTTGGTACTGTATTAGGAGATGCTCTTGCTAATGCTGTTACCTTAACAGATAGTTGTGTAGTTGTTGGCGGAGGGCTTTCCGGTGCCTACGATCTATTTTTTCCATATGCATTAAAACAAATGAACAGTATGTTTAAAAGAATAGATGGGAAAAGTATGGAAAGGATGGAAATAAAAGCATTTAACTGGCAGGATATTAATTCGAGAGATTTGTTTTTAAAGGATGAAGCTGTTAAAATTTCGGTTCCTTTTTCTAATCAAACAATTATTTATAGAGGAAAAAAGAAAATTGCAGTTGGATTAAGTAAACTTGGAACATCAAATGCTGTTGCTTTAGGGGCTTATGCCTATGCCGCCAGGAGATTAGGCTTTCAGGAATAACTATTCTTTATTATTGTAAAACAATATCTTTCCATGAAAATATTGTTGTATATCCTTTTCCTTTGAAGTAATTTTTTGTTTCATTTTCGGGTAAAGGGCTTGTTACTAAAATAAAATCTCCGCCCCAGGCTCCCAGTGATTTTATTGTTCCGGGGAAATCATTAAAATACAGATGTTTAATTGTTGGAGTTTTTAGTATATTAGAAATAACTTCTTCATGCCGGATTATTAATTCTTCAAATTCCTTAATGTTATCAACTGTTGATATTTTTAATGAGATATCTGAAATGGTATTAATATCTTTTTTTGAATAGGTTGCTTTTTGTTTAAAGGAATTAACACTATCAGTAGTTTTTTGCTTGTGCCCCAAATAAACAAAAAACAGCTGATTTGAGAAACCTGGTGTATAAACAATGGGTTTAATGGTAGGGGAAGGCTTGGTTTTTTTATATAATATTGCTGTATTATTTTGTGCACAAGCTATATCATATCCTGAGCCGCCAAAAACAGTTTCTTGAATTTTAAATGGATTTATTTTAAGCCATTCTCCGATGTTAGCTACCAGGGTTGAACTTGACCCCCAACCAAATTGTGAGTTAAATTCAAGTTTTGTTTTAACGGAAACCTCTTTTTCTCCCACAGGAAAACGTTTACTGTGCGATTTGCAATAATTCAATAACTTTAATAAGTCATTGGCCATTATTGTATTATTGGTAGAAAGTATTTTTAAATCAGAAAGTCTGAAAACTGCCTCAAACCATAATCCCGAAGGTTTAAAAGCAGTCCAGTGAAGAATAGGTTTTGTTGAGCGTTTTTCAGAAACAGATAATGTTTGCCCTTTCTTTAATGGTATCCCCAATGCCCAAGCTCCTTCCATGGCAAGGTATTCCCCAGTCAGAAGTAATTTTCCATTAGAACGCCAGTATTTCTCTGACATCAGGAATTACGAAGTTTTTGTATGTAATCTCCAACCATAGCAAAAGACACTTTTTTATCTTGAAAATAAGATACCGCCATTGCTTTTTCTTCAGCGGAAGCTTTAAAATTATTAAGAATATTCATTAAATGCATTTTCATATGCCCTGTTTGAATACCTTTTGTAACCAATGACTTTACAGCGCCAAAATTATTTGCTAATCCCATTGTAGCTGTTATCATCATTAAGTCTTTGGCAGATGGTTTTCCAAGCATTTCTATTGAATGCCTGGCAAGTGGATGTAAAGAAGTTAACCCTCCAACTGTTCCTAATGCCAGTGGCAATTCAAGGTAAAATTTAAATTTACCGTGACTTGTTTCAACATGAGACAAGCTTTGATATTGCCCGTTTCGCGATGCATATGTATGTCCTGCCGCTTCAATTGCACGAAAATCATTTCCTGTAGCCAAAGCAACAGCATCTATGCCATTAAAAATACCTTTATTATGGGTTGTCGCTCTATAAGTATCTATTTCAGCAATCTTAACTGCGGTTTCAAATTTCTCAGCAAATTGTTTTCCTGTTAAATTAGCATCCACAGTATCCAGATCTTTAAAATCACATTCTACCCATGTCTTAACTATGCAATCAGGGGTGTAATTGGATAATATCGACATAATGACATTTACGTCTTTTTCATTGCTTTCAAAAATGGAATGAGATGATATAAAATCTTTTAAGGTATTGGAAAACTCTTCTAAACAGGAGTTGATAAAATTAGCTCCCATAGAATCTACCGTATTGAACCTGACCTTTATCTGATAATAATTTCTTAATTTGTCTCGTAAATCCAGTAATTGAAAGTCCAGGATTCCACCACCCCGTTTTTCCATATTATTTGTAATAAAACGGGTGTTATGGCGAAATTGTTTTTCTAATTCATTAAAAACAGAAAGTAATTTTTCTTTATCTCCATTCCATAAAAAGTGAACTTGTCCTTCTTTTACAGTATCTATAACCTCAGCGTGAAAACCGCCTCTGTTTAGCCAAAACTTAGCACTGGAAGCAGCCGCTGCTACCACAGAGCTTTCTTCTATTACCATTGGCACAAGATAGGTTTGGTTATTTATCTTTACGTTTGGGGCCACTCCGTAAGGAATATAATAGTTAGTTAGTGTGTTTTCGCTAAATTCATCAAAAACTTTTTGTTTCTCGGGATCGGCATACCAAAAACTTTTTAGTAAATCAATGGTTTCAATTTGATTATCCATCAATTCTGCAACAATCCTAAGTTTATCTTCCTTTAATAACTTAGAAAAACCCTTAATAATCAGGTCTCTTTTTCTTGCCATGTTTTTGATTATTTAATAAAATAACTGTTTTTAATAATTAATTTATCAATAGTTGCTATTGCAAATGTAATATAAATTACTGAAATTAATATGCTTTTCTTAACCTGGAGATTTATATGCTTATTAAATAGTTTGTGATTGTGTGTTTAATTATGTTTTATGAAAGTAAAAAATTAAAAAAGCTGCTCTTTTTATGAACAGCTTTTTTAATTTTTTTCGGAGCTAATATTCATCTTCGTTAAAAAAGAAGTCTTCTTTTGTTGGATATTCCGGCCAAATATCTTCAATCTTTTCAAAGACCTCTTCATCATCTTCAATTTCTTTTAGATTTTCAATTACCTCTGCAGTTACTCCTGTTCGCAGACACCATTCTATTAACTCGTCTTTTGTTGCCGGCCAGGGTGCATCTTCTAATTTTGAAGCTAATTCCAAAGTCCAATACATAATCTATACTTTAGGGTTAAAATTTTTGCAAAAGTAAATTTTTTTTTATACGAAACAAGAAAATTTATAAAAAATAGGAAGTTATTAAACTTTAGGAATCCAAAGTGATTCTGTTCCTCCATTGTCGAGGGTTAACTTTCTTGCTAAAACAAACAGATAATCTGATAAACGATTTAAATACTGAATATTAATTGGAGATACGGGAAAATTTTGGTTCATTTTGATTGTTAACCGTTCGGCACGACGGCAAACTGTTCGTGCAATGTGACAATAAGAGCCAAAAGTATGGCCTCCGGGAAGAATAAAAGATTTCAATTCGGGTAATTTTTTATTCATAGAGTCTATCTCTTGTTCAAGAAGTAATACATCTTCAGGTTTTATATCCGGTAATGTCTTGATAGCCTCAGTTGTATCACTGGCAAGTTGACTTTCAACAGTAAACAGACGATCTTGAATTTCCAGAAGGATGTCTTTAGTATGTTTATCAATTTTTTGATCCCTTATTAAACCGATAAATGAATTTAGCTCATCAATGGTTCCATAAGCTTCAATTCGTTCATGATATTTAGGGACTCTCTTTCCTCCTATTAGTGCGGTGGTTCCTTTATCACCTGTTTTTGTATATATTTTCCAGTCTTTGCCCATATTTATTTTTATAATGAAGAAGTTGCCAATGCCCTTCGAATATTTTTGTTTGGTGCATCATCTTCCACAAGGCCATCTCTAAGACGTATTATACGATGAGCGTGTTCTGCAATATCTTCTTCATGAGTTACCAAAATAATAGTGTTCCCTAAATCATGAATTTCCTCCAATAAACCAATAATTTCAACAGAAGTTTTTGAATCTAAATTACCTGTAGGTTCATCGGCTAAAATAATTGATGGGTTGTTTACTAATGCTCTTGCTACGGCTACTCTTTGCCTTTGACCACCTGATAGCTCATTGGGTTTGTGATAAATTCTGTCACCAAGCTGTACTTTTTCAAGGGCTGCTGTGGCCATTTCAATACGTTCTTGTTTCGGCACTCCTGCATATATCAGTGGCAGCATTACATTTTCAAGTGCTGTTGACCTTGGTAACAAATTAAATGTTTGAAAAATAAAACCAATTTCTTGATTTCGTACATCCGCCAATTGGCTGTCTGTCATTTTACTTACATCAACATCATTCAAAAAATAATGACCTCCGGTAGGAGTATCCAAACAACCTAATGTATTCATTAAAGTAGATTTTCCGGAACCTGATGGCCCCATCATTGCAACAAATTCATTTTTTCTAACAGTTAAATCAATATGTTGCAATGCTTTTACTGTTTCTGTGCCAACACGATAAAACCTGGATATATGATTTAAGCGGATGATTTCTTTGTTCATAGAAGTGCTTTTATGAATTACAAAAGTAGCAAAGAAAAAGACAAGTATGGTTGTTTTTATTGTTCTTTATGAAACAATATCAGAATTTATTTATAAAAAATCCCGGAAATACATCTAAACGATGATTTTTCCGGGATGTTTAAAATGTTACAAATTAATTGCTACAACTTCTTTGATTTCAGGTAATACCTTTTTGAGAGTAGCCTCTACACCATTTTTTAAAGTCATTGTACTAAAAGCACAAGTGCCACATGCTCCTGTTAGTTTCACTTCTACAACTTTATCATCTGTAATATCAATAAATTTAATATCTCCTCCATCTGCCTGCAGATAAGGTCTTACCTGTTCAATTACTTTGATAACTTTCTGGTTTAGTTCTTCTTTTGGTGTGTTTTCCATATTAGTTTTTTTTGTTACATAATGAAAATAATTATAATTTATCAACCAGGTTAGTTATTTTTTGAGCTATATTTATAAACTCTTTGGTAACAGGCGAATTATCTACCATTGTAATTGGCATTCCGGTATCTCCTGTTTCTGTTACTTTTTCTTCAATGGGAATTCGTCCTAAAACTTTAATATTTAATTCATTTGCTAAAGAATCACTTGCTCCTTGTCCAAAAATATAGTATTTTTTATCAGGATTATCTGCAGGTGAAAAATAAGCCATGTTTTCTATTACTCCCAACAAAGGAATGGTAAGCTTATCTTGCCTGTACATCATTGCAGCACGTCTTACATCTGCAGCAGCAACTTTTTGTGGTGTAGTTACTAAAACAGCTCCCCGAATGTTGTAATTCTGTGCTAATGTTAATTGAATATCACCTGTGCCCGGAGGCATGTCGATAACCAAAAAGTCTAAATCTCCCCAGTCAGAATCTGTCATTAATTGATTAAAAGCACTGTTCGCCATTGACCCACGCCACATTAGTGCCTGTTCAGGTTTTACAAAAAAACCAATGGAAAGAATCTTAATTCCATAATTTTCCAAAGGAATTAAAACGGGCTTTCCATTTCTTTCAACTACTGAGGGTTGTCCGCCTTCTACGCCAAACATAATAGGTACCGATGGACCTAAAACATCTGCATCCAGAATCCCGACTTTATTTCCTGCTTTAGATAAAGCGATTGCAAGATTTGCTGAAACCGTAGATTTTCCAACACCTCCTTTTCCGGAAATGACAGCAATAATATTTTTTACTCCGGAAAGTGGTCCCTTGTCATCTGCTACAGGTTTTACATCAACAGTTACATCTTCTCCCAATTTTTCTTTTAATGTTTTTACAACAGAATTATAAATAATTCCAACAGAAGGATCATCTAATTTTTCAAAAATAATGGTTACTTTTATATCATTTCCTTTTATGGATATATCTTGTATCATGTTTAGATTCACAATATTATCCTGCTTCTTGAAAAAAATAACCTCTTTTAATGCATCAACTACTTGCTGCTTTGTAATAGCCATCTCATTTTTATTTAGATTAAATAATAATTATTAATTATAATAATGCAAAATTAAGTGTTTTTTCTAATTTAATTGATTGTTTAACTAATTTTTACATTTTTCTAAATAATAAAATTATATGATGTTTATATAAAATAATGTTATTCACTTTGTAATACAGATATTTTTTTTAAAAGTTTCTTAAAATGAACCTGCTTTCCTATTACAGCCTTCAATTTATTATCTTTGTTTTCTAAAAAAAATTTAATGTCTGAACAAAAAAAACTTTTTCTTCTGGATGGCATGGCATTAGTATACCGTGCTTTTTTTGCAATGAGCAGAAATCCTCAAATTAATTCCAAAGGCATGAATACTTCTGCTGTTTTAGGATTTGCAAATACTTTATTGGAGATTTTAAAAAATGAAAAGCCTAACTATATAGGGGTTGCTTTTGATACGTCGGCACCAACTCAGCGTCATGAAGACTATACTCCTTATAAAGCAAACAGAGAGAAAATGCCTGAAGACCTGTCCATTTCTCTTCCATATGTCATGCAACTTCTTAAAGCTATGAATATTCCTATTTTAACTGTTGATGGGTATGAAGCTGATGATGTAATCGGGACGCTTGCAAAAGTTGCTGAGAAAAAACAGTTTTATACTTATATGATGACTCCTGATAAGGACTTCGGCCAGTTGGTTTCGGATCATATTTTTCTATATAAACCTACGCGTGGTGGAAATAAAGCGGAAATCATAGGTGTTAACGAAATCTGTAGCCGTTATGGAATTGAAAAACCGGAACAATTCATTGATATTTTAGGACTTTGGGGAGATGCCGTGGACAATATTCCGGGTGTGCCGGGAATAGGAGAAAAAACAGCCTCTAAATTAATAGCTCAATATGGATCTATTGAAAATTTATTGAAACATACCGGTGAACTGAAGGGAAAGCTAAAAGAGAATCTTGAAAAATATTCCGAGCAAGCTTTGTTATCAAAAAAACTGGCAACTATTTTACTTGATGTTCCTATTCCATTCGATCCGGAAAATTTAAAATATACCAAACCTGATACCAAAGCATTAAAAGAGTTGTTTGATGAACTTGAGTTCAAAACATTTGCCAGGAGGTTTTTTAATTTTCAATCGGAATTAGAAAATACAGGAGATTCTAATTTATTTTCCGGAATTGACGATGAAAATAAAGAAAATAAAATATCTGATATTCATAATACTGACCATAAATATCATCTGCTAAAAAATCAGGAAGAAATCATATCATTTATAAGAGAATTAAAAAAATATAAAAGCTTTTGTTTTGACACAGAAACTACCGGACTGGATCCTAATAATGCTGAGCTGGTAGGAATTTCATTTAGTTTTAAAGCCCATGAAGCTTATTACATTCCTATTCCGGAGAATTATCACGAAGCACTGAAAATTGTTCAACTTTTTAAACCGGTTCTGGAAAATGAAAAAATTGAAAAAACAGGACAGAATATAAAATATGATATTTCTATTTTAAAATGGTATGATATAAATGTAAAAGGAGAGTTATTTGATACTATGATAGCTCATTATTTATTGGAGCCTGATCAGCGTCATAACATGGATTATCTGGCCGAACACTATCTTTCTTATCGTCCTGTCTCCATTGAATCTTTGATTGGTAAAAAAGGAAAAAACCAATTAAGCATGCGAGATGTTGAACCTGAAATAATAAAAGAATATGCTGCTGAAGATGCTGATATTACTTTGCAGTTAAAACAAGTTTTTGAACCTTTATTAAAAGAAACCGGTACTTACCGGCTGTTTAAAGAAACAGAAATGCCATTGGTAAACGTGTTGGCGGCAATGGAAGCCGAAGGGGTTAATATTGATATTCAGGCATTGGAACAGTTTGGCAAAGAACTGGGAAAAGAAATTTATGACCTGGAGAAAGAAATATGGGAAATGGCTGGAGAAGAATTTAATATTTCTTCACCTAAGCAATTGGGGGAAATACTATTTAATAAACTGAAAATTGTTGACAAACCTAAAAAAACTAAAACAGGCCAGTTTTCAACCGGTGAAGATGTGTTAAACAAACTAATTTTTCGTCATCCTATTATTGAGAAGATTCTGGAATATCGTTCACTTACAAAGTTGAAATCTACTTATGTAGACACCCTCCCTCAACTGGTAAACCCACGTGATGGAAGAATTCATACTTCCTATAATCAAGCGGTGGCATCTACAGGAAGGTTAAGTTCCAATAATCCGAATTTGCAAAATATACCTATCAGAACCCAGCAGGGAAGAGAAATCCGAAAGGCATTTATTCCACGTAATGATGACTATACTTTACTTGCAGCCGATTATTCGCAAATTGAATTACGAATTATTGCGCATTTAAGTAAGGATGAAGCAATGTTGGAAGCCTTTCATTCGGGTTTGGATATTCATACTGCTACCGCTTCCCGCGTATATGGCGTGCCTCTGGAACAGGTTAGCAAGGAAATGAGACGGCATGCAAAAACAGTAAACTTTGGAATTATTTATGGTATTTCTGCTTTTGGCCTTTCCGAACGGCTTGGCATTCCACGAAGAGAAGCTGCTGAAATTATTAATAGTTATTTTGAAAAGTATCCGGGAATAAAAAAATATATGGATTCAACTATAGCTTTTGCCAGGGAACATGGTTATGTTGAAACAATTTTAGGCAGAAGGAGATATTTAAAAGATATCCATTCTGCTAATGCCGTGGTAAGAGGTTATGCTGAGCGAAACGCTATTAATGCACCTATTCAAGGTTCTTCAGCAGATATGATTAAAGTTGCCATGATTAATATTTATAGTGCTATACAAAAAGAAAAACTATCATCTAAAATGATTCTTCAGGTTCATGATGAATTGGTTTTTGATGTCAGAAAAGAGGAACTGGAAAAAATAAAAGCTATCGTAAGTAATAAAATGATTCATGCTGTTGAATTAAGTGTACCTATTGTTGTAGATATAAATACAGGAAATAATTGGTTGGAAGCCCATTAATTAGCACTTGTTTAATTATCTTTTTTAATTTTTCTGCTTCGATTTATATTCTAATAACATCTTTATAATGTACTGTTATTAGAGATTCAATGAAGCAAATCTTATTTTTTATCTACATTATTTAATTTACGATTTTTATATATGTCGTTTTAAAAAAGTTAATACGGTTTTTTTTATTCTTATGATTGTGAAAAGAACTATTTTTGCCATCATTTGAAAATAAATAAAATGATTAAATATAACCGGTTTACCTTATCAAATGGATTAACAGTCCTGGTTCATCATGATAGTCATACTCCTATGGTGGCCATGAATATTTTATATAAAGTGGGGGCACGTGATGAAGACCCTGAAAAAACAGGCTTTGCACATCTTTTCGAACACTTAATGTTTGGAGGGTCTGTTAATATTCCTGAATATGATACTCCTTTACAATTGGCCGGAGGTGAAAATAACGCCTTTACAAATAGTGATATAACTAATTATTATCTCACCTTGCCTAAAAATAATCTTGAAACCGCTTTCTGGCTGGAATCTGACCGTATGTTATCTTTGGCTTTTACACCAAAAAGTCTGGAAGTTCAACGTCAGGTCGTAATTGAAGAGTTTAAGCAGAATTATTTAAATCAACCTTACGGGGATGTTTATCTGCATCTTAAACCATTGGCATATAAAGTACATCCATATCAGTGGAATACCATTGGAAAAGAAATAAGTCACATTGAAAAGGCAACAATGGATGATGTTAAATTATTTTATCAAAAATTTTATAACCCTGATAACGCCATTGTTTGTCTTGCCGGGAATGTAGATATAGAGGAGGCCCGCGTTTTATCTGAAAAATGGTTTGGTGATATTCCTAAAGGAAAACATATTGAAAGAAATTATCCGGTTGAACCACCTCAAAAAAAACCTCGTAAATTAACACTGGAAAGAAATGTTCCGCAAAGTGCAATTTATATGGCCTGGCATATGCCCTCCAGAACAGATCCTGAATATTATTCTTGTGATCTTATTAGCGATTTACTCTCCAATGGAAACTCTTCACGGTTATATCAGCATCTGGTAAAAGAGCAAAAACTTTTTTCTGAACTAAATGCGTTTATTACCGGTGATGTTGACCCTGGCTTATTTATCGTTTCAGGGAAATTATATGATTCTGTTGATTTTAAAACTGCGGAAGAAGCCATTGAAAAGGAATTGAAAAATATAAAAGAAACTCCTGTTTCCAGCGAAGAATTAAAAAAAGTGCAAAATAAACTGGAAGCAAATCTGGTTTTCTCAGAGATTTCAGTGCTAAACAGGGCTATGTCTTTATGCTACTATGAAATGTTAGGCAACGCCGATCTTTTTAACCTGGAAAAGGAAAAATATCAGTCGGTTACACCTGATAATATTCAAAAAACCGCTAATAGGATATTTGATGAAAAAAATAAAAATGTTTTATATTATAAAGCTATAAAAAAGTAAAATGAATTCTACATCTTCAATAGATCGCAAACACGCCCCTCTTCTGGGAAAGCCTCAGCCACTGCAAATTTCCGAACCTCGGAAAATTATGATTCATAATACTGTTCCGGTATATTTAATTCCTGATAATAATCAGGAAGCAACAAAAATTGACTTTATTTTTGATGCGGGAACAACATTACAAAATAAAAAATTACAAGCTTCAGCAGTTAACAAATTGCTCGTGGAAGGGACTTTACATCATAATTCATTTGAAATAGCAAAGACTCTCGATTTTTACGGTGCTTATATTGATACATTTACAAGTAAAGATAATGCCGGAGTCACCCTGTTTGGGCTATCAAAGTATATGAAAGATCTTCTTCCTTTAGTTCTGGAAGTAATTTCTGAGGCAACCTTTCCGGAGCAAGAGCTGGAAACCTATTTAAAACGTCAAAAACAAAACTTTCTTATTAACAATCAAAAAGTAAAATTCCGGGCTTCTCTTGAATTTAATGAATTGATATTTGGAAAGGGAAGTGCTTACGGACAAAAGTTGACAGAATCAGACTTTGATAATCTTTGTAAGGATGATATTGTCAGGTTTTATAATATGAATTATAAACTACAGGATGTTTATATTGTTATCAGCGGTAAAATTACCGATGCGTTAATACTTCAACTTGAAAACCTTCTTATCATTGAACATCAAACAAAGGAAATAAATGAAAAGAAGAAATATACAATAAAGAGTAAAGAAAATATACGTTTGATTTCGCAACCTGATGCTATGCAGTCTGCTTTGCGGATAGGTATACCCACTATTACAAGGAAACATCCTGACTTTCCCCATCTGTTTTTATTAAATACTTTATTGGGAGGTTATTTTGGTTCGAGGCTAATGAGTAGCTTAAGGGAAGAAAAAGGGTTTACATATGGCATATATTCTTATATACAAAATTTTAAGTATGCCGATTATTTTTTAATTGCTACTGAAGTAAATGCAAACCAAACTCGACCTGCAATAGAAGAAATTAATAGACAGTTGAATATAGTATCAAATGAAAAAGTGTCAAAAGAGGAATTGAAAATCGTAAAAAGTTACCTTTACGGAAGTTATCTGAGAAGTTTTGATGGTGCTTTTTCCCAAGCAGAGCGCTTTATGAAAGGAAAAGTTTTGGGGTTAACATTTGAGGAAAGAAAGCAAGAACTTAATAAAATGATGCAAGCATCTTCTGAAGACTTGCAACAAACGGCACAAAATTATTTAAGTTCTGATAAAATGAAGATGGTAGTGGTTGGAAATATTGAAGGGTTACAAGGTTAGCATTAAAAAATTATTTTTTTAATCTGCCAGGATTATCTTTTATAAAACCCTTCCAGCTGTCATAACTTTTTTCTGTTCCGGGATTATCTCCCTGAAAAAAATGGCAAACTGCTGCAGCCAGTCCGTCAGTAGCATCCAGGTACGTTGGCAATTCTTTAAAAAGGAGAATATTTTTTAGCATCGCGGCAACCTGCTCTTTGGAAGCCCCCCCCTTACCTGTAATAGATTGTTTAATTTTTTTGGGAGAATATTCAAAGATGGGGATATCCTTATATAAGCCTGCAGCCATAGCTACACCTTGTGCACGGCCCAGTTTTAACATCGATTGTACATTCTTTCCAAAGAAAGGCGCTTCAATAGCTAATTCATCGGGTTTATATTGTTCAATTAAACCTAGTGTCCGTTCAAAAATCTTTTTTAATTTTAACGAATGATTTTGATACTGCCCCAATTTCAATACGCCCATGGTTATCAGGTTAATTTTATTGCCTGTTTGTTTTATCAAACCATACCCCATGATGTTGGTTCCCGGATCAATTCCTAATATAATTCTTTCTTTAGCCAATTAACTATGGTATTTTTATAATGACAAAATTAGGTAAAACATATAACATCCTCATCCGTATTATAATTTTAATATTTACTTTTTATTATTTATATAATCAACTTATTTATAAACACGACCTTAGCACCTTTACATCAGCTTTAAATGAAGTATATAATAAGAGTTATTTTTGGTTTTATTTATCTCTTGCAGTACTGCTGCTACCGGTAAACTTATTACTAGATAGTTATAAGTGGAAATACCTAATCGATGATTTAGAAAAAATAACTCTATGGAGGTCTTTCAAAGCCGTCCTTGCCGGAATATCAGTGAGTATGTTTTTACCTAACAGGGTCGGTGATTATCTTGGAAGGGTGTTTATTTTACAAAAAGCCGACCGGGTTCAGGCTACTTTATCTACTATTCTTGGTAGTATTGCCCAGTTTATCACTACGTTGTTATTTGGTATTTCTTCTTTAATAATCTTTTTCCCAAAATGGCTGCCAATTACTTCCTCTTTTAACAGGTGGGTTTATGTCGGAGTAATACTTATCGGAATATTTATATTGGCATTTGCTGTGTTTGCTTATCTTAATTTCCCCGCTTTTGCAATTGTAATTGAAAAAGTTAGTAAACGGGTACATAAACGTCTGGCTTATTATCTTGACGTGTTTAAGTTTTATAAAACTGATGAGCTTCTGGTAGTTTTAGCTTTGAGCATATTAAGGTACCTTGTGTTTTCCTTTCAGTTTTATTTGTTTTTCTTACTTTTTGAGATAAAGCTGAATTACTTTCAGGCAATGTTGCTGATTAGCCTTATTTATTTGTTTATGTCCGGAATTCCAACTATTGCCTTGTCGGAGTTAGGTGTTCGCGGTTCTGTTAGTTTAGCGGTTTTTCAGTTGTATTTTGGTGATCAGTTTATGACAGATAAGATTAAAACAATGATAATTACAGCATCTTCCGGAGTATGGTTACTGAACCTGGCTATCCCGGCTCTATTAGGAATTATTTTTATCTTTAAACTTAAATTTTTCCGTAATAATGGAAGTTAAAATATTACTATATGGTTTGCTGGTTACCTCAGGATTATACTTTCTGGTTATTTTAATTATAACCATTGGCTGGTATAGAATAAAATCTTTTGTACTTCCTTCGCGAAATATCAATACTATAGTAAGTGTGGTAATTGCTTATCGTAATGAAAGTCAGCAGTTACCGGTACTATTGAATGATTTGCTGAATCAAAATTTTCCTGAACAAAAACTGGAAATTATAATGGTTAACGACCATTCCACTGACGATAGTAAAAAAATTGTTGAAAAGTTTCTAAAAAAAACAAACCATTTGAAATTGATAGATGCTACCGCTACAGGAAAGAAAAATGCATTAAAAGAAGGTGTTAAAATTTCTTCGGGAGAGTTGATAATTAGCACAGATGCTGATTGCCGGTTACCTAAAAATTGGTTACTTAATATAACAGCATTTTATGAAAAAGAACATCCATTGATTGTTTTTGGTCCTGTAGTATATGAAAAAGAAAAAAATTTGAAGCAAAAGTTTTTTTCTCTCGATTTTTTAAGCCTTGTAGCATCAGGGGCAGGATCTGCCGGCATAGGATTGCCACTAATGGGAAATGGCGCAAATATTGCATTTGAAAAAGAGATGTTCTTACAGTCGGAAAAACAAATTCAGAAATCCAAATACGCCTCCGGGGATGATGTTTTCCTGATGCACTTTGTAAATAAAAAATATGGTAGCGACAAAATAATGTTCATAAAAAATAAAGCTTGCATTGTTAAAACAAAAAGCCCATATAATTTTAAAGAATTTATTGAACAGCGTGCGCGCTGGGGATCTAAAGCAAAAGGATATGAGCTTATGTGGCCTTTGTTTGTTGCATTTACGGTTTTTTTCTTTAACACATTATTAATATTTAGTGTTGTGATTGGTGTGTTTATTCCCTGGTTGTTTTTATTATTTTTTCTGTTTGTTGTATTTAAATACCTTACAGATTTACCCTTATTAATTGAGTTTGGAAATTTTACCGGAAAAAGATCTTTGATAAATTATTTATTTCCTTTTGAATTTCTTTATCCTTTTTATCTTGTTTTTGCAGCTGTGAAGGGGATTTTCTTCTCCTATAAATGGAAAGACAGAAAAAATCTTAAATAAAAATATATGAATCTTTTTATTGATAATAATTCTTTTTGGGAAGACCTGGATATTCTTGTTTCAGAAAAAGGATATGAGGTAGATAGAAGAAAAGGAAGTTCGCATCCTCATTATCCCGAATTTATATACCCGTTGGATTATGGGTTTATTAAAAATACAAAAGGAACAGACTGTTTAGAAGTAGATATATGGTTAGGTACAGAAAAAGAACAAAAGGTTACAGGCATCCTGAATATTGTAGATAATGATAAAAAAGATACAGAAATGAAAATTTTATGGTGCTGCACACCGGAAGAAATGCAAATGATTTATAATATCAATAATCAAATGCATATGCATGCTATCTTAATAATAAGAAAAGATCATGAATTTTAATAATCATAAATTACATTCACCCTGTGAAATAGAAAAAATCTCACAGGGCAGGGAAAATGATTATTCAATCATGGTAAGTCCCATTCAACCAATGAAATATAAAATTATAAACAGATGAAATAAGTAATTATTATAATTACAAAACAGATAATCTGGAAGCATCCTGTTTTACAAAAATAAAAAGTAAAATAGTAAAAGCCCACAATGAAGAACCGCCATAACTGAAAAATGGCAGAGGAATACCTACAACGGGAGCAAAGCCCACCGTCATGGCAATGTTAATAGCAAAATGAAAAAACAGAATTGAAGCAACACCATAACCGTAAATTCTGGCAAACGCAGATCGCTGACGTTCAGCTAATATTATAATTCGAATTAAAAGTGCTAAAAATGCTAAAATCAATACCGTGGAACCAATAAAACCTCTTTCTTCTCCAATAGTACTAAAAATAAAATCAGTACTTTGCTCCGGAACAAAATGATTGCGGGTAAGCATACCTTTAAAGTAACCTTTTCCGGTAAATCCACCAGAGCCAATAGCTATTTTTGATTGATTTACATTATACCCGGCTCCTAAGGGATCTTTTTTTAACCCTAATAACACCTGAATTCTAACCCGTTGATGAGGTTCCAAAACCTTGTGGAAGGCAAAATGTACTGTAAAAATAAAGCCTATAGTTATTATCAATCCTGCTATTACAGGTTTCCAGTTTTTTCTTATTTTTTTTCTAAAAAGTAACATTAAAGTAACAATGGCTATTAATATTGCTGTTATATACAGTTCCCCAAATACAATAGTTAGTATAAATAAAAGTCCAAACAAAAAACCCAGGAAAATAAACCACCCGGACAACCCTTCCCTGAAAAGAACCAGAAAAAAAGCAAAGTAAACCAGTGCAGAGCCGGTGTCATTCTGAAGCAAAATAAGAGCTGAAGGAAGAAATATGATGACAGCTACCCAAAACTTACTATTAAACTTACGCAGGTCTGTATTTCTGGAATCTAAATATTTTGCCAGAGCCAGTGCTGTGGCGAATTTGGCAAATTCTGCCGGTTGAATGGCAAAACCACCAAACTGAAACCATGACCTTGATCCGGCTACAGTACTCCCAAAAAGCAATACTCCTATAAGTACAATAATCATTAAGCCATAAAATAAATAGGCATATGTTGAAAAAAATTTGGAATCAATTAACAAAACTGAAAAGGCTAAAAATAATGATAAGGCAATCCAAACTAACTGCTTTCCATAACGTTGCGAAAAGTCAAATAAAGAAACCCCCGAATCCTGTGCTGAGGCAGAAAATATACTAAACCACCCAAAACCTACTAAAAACAGGTATAGAATAATTAGCAACATATCTGGTTTTCCAATAATGCTTTTTCTGGTTACCATCATTTATTGTGTATTAAATCACCGTCTTCAATTCTTTTTTCTAATGCTTTTCGTTTTATATGTCCGGTTAAATATTTTTCTATCATTAAGCTGGCAATGGGAGCAGCCCACGTGGATCCAAAACCTGCATTTTCAACAACTACCGCAATTGCAATACGTGGATGGTCAACGGGAGCAAAAGCAATAAAAATAGAATGATCTTTTCCGTGTGGGTTTTGAACAGTACCTGTTTTTCCGGCCTGAGTAATGTCTTTCATAAAATAAAAGCGGGCAGTTCCTTCTTTATTATCAAAAACTTTTTCCATTGCATCAATAACTGTTTTATAATAATTTGGGTTCTCTACATCTACATTATACTTTTTGTTCACCTTAACACTCAAAGAGTCTGACCTGGAAGCGTGAATTAAAAAATGTGGAGTAATGTAATACCCTCTGTTTGCCAGTATTGCCGATAAATTTGCCAGTTGAACAGGGGTGACAAGAATCTCTCCCTGACCAATACTCAAAGAGCGTATAGTGAGGGCATTCCAGCTTCCGCGATATAAATGGTTGAAATAATTTTCAGAAGGAATATTACCGGCACGTTCAAATGGAATATCTGTTTTAAAGCGATGTCCAAAACCAAAACTGCTTACTTTTTTATACCAATCTGCATAAGCCTCATGCGAATTTTTAAAGTGTGGGTTGTTTAATATTTTTTTATATGTCTTCCAAAAATATGAGTTACATGATAATGCAATGGCGTCTTCCAATTTTAACGGCGAAATATGATAATGTGAACACGCAATAGGTTTTGAATCAGGACCCTGACAAGTAAAAGAAGTGTTTGGTGTAATTACTTTATTTTGTAAAGCAATAAGTGCATTTACTAATTTAAAAGTTGAACCGGGAGGATATGTTCCAATAACAGCCCTGTTCATTAATGGTTTTAAAGAGTCGTGAAGCAATTTCACATAGTTTGCCGACCTTTTTCGTCCTACTAACAGGTTTGGGTTATACGATGGACTTGTTATCATTGCAAGAATTTCTCCTGTAGCAGGTTCAATGGCTACAATGCTGCCTATTTTATTACGCATAAGCTTTTGCCCAAAAGATTGTAGCCTGGAATCAAGGCTTAGTTTTATGTCTTCTCCCGGAATAGCAAGAGTATCAAACCTTCCTCCCTGAAATTTGTCTATTACCCTGTTATGAACATCTACCTCAACAATAGAAGATCCTTTTTTCCCTCTCAGTTCTTTTTCATAGAATTTTTCTATTCCGGATTTCCCAATATAATCTCCCTGTTTATAATAAGAATCTTTTTTTAAATCACGATTGTTTACTTCCCCTACGCTACCTAGTAAATGTGCAGCAATTGGTTTTGGGTAATGTCGTAAAAGTCTTGTCTGAAAATAGAATCCGGGAAATTCATACATAAGCTCTCCTATGGGCCCCTTATCTTTTTTTGATAATTGTTTTAAGAAAATAGAAGGTTTATAGTAGGAATAATGCTTTGCCTTTTTCATTTGCTTTTTAAAAATAGCAGGAGTAATGCCCAACAGTTGACAAAATTTTAAAGTATCGATTTTTTTAACCTGCCGTGGAATTACCATTAAGTCATATACAGCATCATTATATACAAGTAAATTATTGTTCCTGTCATAAATTCTTCCCCTTGCGGGATATTCAGTAACTGTACGTAATGCAATATTTCGTGCCGACAATTTATATTTATTGTTTACAACCTGAAGATAATACAAGCGCACCACAAATAAAATAACTATCAGCACAAATAGTCCGATAACAAAATATTTTCGATTTGAGAAGTCTTTTTTATACATGAAAAGATGCGAAGTTATTTTTCCTCTATAGGAATTACAAAAGTAATTAAAAAGCTTTTCTTAAATTCTAGTGATGTATTAATTGTTAAAAAATATGTTTTAATCATATTTAAAAAAACCTATAAATATATCCTCAATTTATATAATTTTGCATTCGAATAACTTTTTAAAAATGAAAAAAGAAGAAACAATACTCCGGAAGCCTGATTGGCTGAAAATAAAAATTCCTTCCGGAAAACAATATATAGGTGTTAAAGAAATTGTTGAACAAAAAAAGCTTCATACTATATGTACCAGCGGCCATTGCCCAAACATGGAAGAATGTTGGGGAAGGGGTACCGCTACACTTATGATTCTTGGTGATATCTGTACCAGAGCTTGTAGTTTTTGTAATGTAAAAACAGGCAGGCCTCTTCCCGCTGATTGGGAAGAGCCTCAACGTGTCGCCGAGAGTGTGAAATCTATGAAATTGAAACATGCTGTTTTAACTTCTGTCGACAGAGATGATTTAAAAGATGGAGGAGCTGAAATATGGGCCTTGACTATCAGGAAAATTAAAGAAACGTCTCCGGGAACAACCATTGAAACATTAATACCTGATTTCGATGGAAAAGAAGAATTGATACAGAAAGTTATCGATGCCGGGCCGGAAGTGATTTCCCATAATCTGGAAACTATTCGCAGAATTACCCCATGGACAAGAAGCCGCGCAAAATATGACAGAAGTTTAAAAGTTCTTGAATATATAGCTAAGTCTGGTACTGTTGCCAAATCAGGAATTATGGTAGGCCTCGGTGAAAAACCGGAGGAGGTACTTGAGTTAATGGATGATTTACGTAATGTGGGCGTAACAGTACTTACTATAGGTCAATATCTGCAACCTACAAAAAAACATTTGCCGGTGAAAGAATATGTCCATCCTGATCAGTTTAAAGCGTATGAAAAAGCCGGTTTGGAAAAAGGTTTTTCTTTTGTGGAAAGCGGCCCGCTGGTACGATCATCATATCATGCCGAAAAACATGTGGTTAATTTAAATAAAAAATGACAGATCCAATATTAGAGGTTATTTGTGAAGACCTGGGCCTAATTCAGTATAAAGATGCCTGGGATTATCAGTTAAAATATTTTAATGAAGTTTTAACAGCCAAAGAAAATGGATTGAAACCTGTTAACCATTTCCTTTTTTGTGAACATACTGATGTTTTTACCCTGGGCAAAAATGGATTTAGAAAAAATTTATTGATTAGCGATGATTTATTGAAGAAAAAAGGTATTGATTTCTTTCAGATAAATCGTGGCGGGGATATGACTTACCACGGTCCCGGACAAATTGTAGGTTATCCTGTTTTTGACCTTGATACATTAGGCTTTTCCCCAAAAGAATTTGTTTTTGGTATTGAGTCGGTTATTATCAGGGTGCTAAAAAATTATGGAATTTATGGTACCAGAATAGAAAACGCTACAGGAGTCTGGCTCGACGCAAATAAAAAGGATAAAGCCAGAAAAATAGCTGCTATTGGTATGCGAATACACAGAAAAGTTACAATGCACGGATTTGCATTAAATGTGAATGCCGACCTGAAATATTTTGACTTAATTGTACCTTGCGGTATTAAAGATAAGGGAGTTACCTCAATTCAAAAAGAATTAGGAAAAAAAATAGATGAAGCCGAAGTAAAGCAATTAATAATTAAAGAAATGGAAGTTTTTTTTAATGCCAGGTTGGTTTGCAAATAAAATCTGTTTTATAAATGACTTCATGAACAGGAATGTTTTTTTAATGATATGCTTTTTCACAAACTTATTTTAATATTCTCATTAAGGGGAGCTTGAAATTATTCTTAAAATTTCCAATGATTTAATTTTTCCCAAATCAGGAATGTGTAACTGATAGTAAGTTATTAAGATATCAAGTAATTTCTTTCTTTGTATTGGGGTTATTCTATAATCAATAATATTTGTGAGGTTTATATTTATTAATTCCAGAAAATATAATGTTTCTTTTTTATCAATATAATAAGGATGAAATGGCGGTGAAGAAAGAAAAACGCCACCCTGAAGGTCAAAAATTTGATTTAACTTGTTGGTGACCGGAATTTTAGGATAAAACCCAAGAAATTTTGTTAACTGGATTAAGAAAAACAAATGAAAATTTAATGATTTTTCCTTTTGTAAGTCGAACCAGATTATTACTTGATAAACCCATTGAAATAATGATTTATCAACATTTTCATGACGGATAATTTTATATAAAATCTCATTTAAAAATATTAAAACTGTTTGCTTTTCAATAAATGTTGAAAGACTTTGATATGGATGTGATATTTTTAGCTCTTTAATGGTTTGAAGGCTTTTATTTGGCTTATTGTAAACAACTAAATCCAACAATGTCATTGGTTGAAAATAGGAGGGTTTGAATTTCCCTTTTTTAGAAGATATCCCTTTTACAATATATGATTGAAGGCCCAATTCTTCAGTAAATATTTTTACTATTAATGATGATTCACTATATTTTACTTTGTGTAAAACTATTCCCCGTGTATTTATTAATAATTTTTCCATACTTGCTAATGAATAAAGAGAATTTTAGTTACCATTTTTTGAGAACCATCAGCGTTGGTAATAAAAACAAGGTAAACACCTGTTGCAACTCGTTTGCCTCCAAAAGTTTCACCATTCCAAATAGCCTGCCCTCCCAATGCTTGTGTTTCATAAACAAGGTTGCCGTGAACATCTGTAATTTTTACAGAGGCATTTGAAACCAGCCCTTTAATTGCTATAGGGCCTGAGTAGTCAGGCCTTACGGGGTTTGGAAAAGCATATATGTTACTATTTATTTTATTTCCGGGAGTTGCTGTTCCACGATAAGAAATTAATCCGTTAGAGGTTCCTATAAAAACCTCTCCGGTTTTGTCAATGGCAATACCGGTAATATTATTAGAGAGTAAAGGGCTGTTTTTAGAGGTAAAATGATGAATTTGTTTTAACCCGTCAGGAGAAAGCAGGAAAATGCCGGCACGTTGAGTTCCTATCCACTTTCTGTTACCTCCATCAACAGCAATAGCCGTTACCGTTTCTGTTACCAATAATATATCGGCCAGCCCGGATCCATCATTTCTAGGGACTAAAATTTGCTGTGCATCATAGTTATTTCCCGGTTGGAAGATGTTTTCCGGAGAATAAAATACAGAAATACCTTTATCTGTTCCTATCCACACTTCTCCATTAAGGTCTGTTGCCATTGAGAAAACAGAACTTCCATGAATATTTCCATTTCCCAATACAGACCCTAATACTTTTACCCTGTCATCGGAGGCATCGGCAGGAGTCCCATTGTAGTTATAAACAATCACCATCCCATTTTTACGCTTGGTAATCCAGATAATATCATTTCTGTCAACCATTAGCTTACCAATATCGATGCCGCTTAAAGTATTACCAAGATAAAAATGTTTCCAGGTTCCTGTTTCCATTTTAACGGATAAAATATCGTATGCTCCTGAATTAGCTACCCACATGTTTTTATAACTGTCAAAATCTATCCCGCTAACATTTATCAGCTTGGGATCTAAAAGCCAGGGTTCCAGACTACTGTTATTTTTTGAGAATATAGTTTCAAATTTATTTTTACTGAACTTAATAATTCCTGACTGCCAGGTTCCTACATATGTTTCTTCAGGATTAAAAGGATTAATTTTTACACAAACCATGTCGGTAATAGTATCCAGTGCGGGAACATTATTGCTGTTGAAAGTTGTCCATTTCCCATCTGTAAACGAAAATATTCCATCGTGAATATAAGATTTAGACCAGTTAAACTGATATCCGCCGGGAACTACCCAAACCTGATCGTTATAGGCATCCAAATCAAATACAAGATTGCTGCCGGGACCATTAGGCATAATATATTCGTAATTATTTGTTGCAGGCCGGGCATGTAGTAATCCTTTGTGTTCTGTTCCTATCCATAAATCTGATCCGCTTCCATAAACAGATAATGGTTGAAACCCTTCTCCAAGAGGATTGGCAACTATAGCTGTTTCCTGTTCTTTATCATTAAAAACTTTAACGGAATAACGGTTTACTAAAAACAGTTCATTTCCTATGGCTTTTATTTGATGATGTCTCTCGTGGTTTCCGGGACGAAAGTAATGCCAACCTTTAGCATCAAGGGAATATAGTGTGTCGCCATCCCACCCTCCGGAATAATAATTAGTATAAATCTTTCCACTGAAATCGGTGATTAAATTATATGTACCATAAGAATCAGGGAGTTTGCTATAATGATGCCAGCGGGAGAAATCTGCCAGATTAAAAGCGGTTTTTGAAGCATAATAAATTCCGGTTTCTGTAGCAGCAAATAAAGAGGTGTCATTTTCTGCCATATCAAAAACGTTAATAGAAGAACCATTGTTTTCAAAGAAATAAGTTTCTTTGATTTCCTGTTTTTTTAAATCTACTTTTACTATTCCAAAGCTACATGATAAATAAGCAAAACTTCCTGAAAATAAAATATTATTAATGGTTTTTATCCCCGACATCTCTTTATTATAAATATCAGGAATATTATAAACGATTCCTTTATTATCTATTAAATCAATATTTGCATCAGTATAAGCAACTAAAATTATTTGAAGAGTTTTGTTGTAATCAATTTTAGATATTCCCATATCATGTAGTCCTTGCACCTTACCAAATAACGAAATAGCATTATCTGTGGGATTGTATGTAAACATACTATATGGCGTTGCGGCGTACACTATACTTCCGGCACTAACGGTACTTATTACCTTTTGATAGGGCAGGTGTGTTCGCCATTGACCGATGGCAGGTGTCTGTGCAGAAACAGATAATGACAATAAAATTATTGATAAAAGTAAAATAGTAAAAGTTTGTTTCACGTGTTTATAATATTATATTTCATTGGTCACATCGAACTTACCATACCTGAATAATCAATTACCATGTGGATTTAATTATTCAATAATGGACATTTCATCATGTTCATATATAGAAAGGGGAAATTTTAAAATATTCATCAATAACCCTCCCTTAATCAACCATAAAAATAATAAAATATTGTCCGGATAAATTATATTGTTATTGATAAAAATAAAATAACCTGTCTTCCGGAAAAGACAGGTTATTATTAAATATAGTAAAATGATATGTTTTATAATACCGGTGTTGCTGAAGATGGAGCTGTTTTTACAGCAGGTTGCTCATCTTTTACAATAGTAAGTTCTTTAATAAGGTTTTTAGCTCCGCCAAACTTATCAATAATAAATAAAACATATCGAATATCTACATTGATTGTACGTTGCAACTGTGAATCAAATTTAATATCTCCACTCATAGCTTCCCAGTTTCCATCAAAAGCCAGGCCTATTAACTCTCCTTTACCATTCATAATAGGACTTCCGGAATTACCACCTGTAATATCATTGGTACTAAGAAAATCAGTAATCATATATCCGTTTTGTCCAAAACGGCCATAATCCTTTTTTATAAATAATTCTCTTAATTTTTTAGGAACAGTAAATTCAGGATTGTCAGGATACTGTGCATGTTTCTGCATTACACCATACAAATGAGTTTCGTCCTGGTAATAAACAGCATCTTCAGGAGAATAGCCCTTAACCATTCCATAAGTTAACCTCATGGTGAAATTAGCATCGGGAGAATAGTTTATATTGGGATTCATAGCCAGAATACCTGCAATAAATAAACGATGTGCTTTATCTAATATATCCTGGTATGGTAATCTTTCAAGAGCAATTTTACGATAATCAGTTAAAAAGGCATTCCATGCTACCAATGCAGGATCTTTTTTTAACTGTTTAAGGTTAGGTTTTGCCAAAAAGTCTAATACCTTTTGTTTATTGGCGAATATGGATTTTTTAAATACAACGTCGGCATATTTAGTAAAATTATCATGATATTTTTTAGCAATTTTTATTAAATATTCCGGCTGCTGATCTTTAGGTACGTTTTGATAAAACATTTTCATCATAGCCGCCAATAA